>JARLJJ010000480.1 GCA_031291275.1 Formivibrio sp. | reverse complement strand
CTTGATGACCTTGTCTTCGAGCACGCCCATGCCGGTCTCGGCGACGGCCAGCTTGGCGAGCGGGATACGCGCATCGGCTGCAGCGAGTGCAGCGCAGCGGAAGATCTCGTCCACCTGTTCCTGGCTAAAACCGGCGTACGCCAGTTGGGCTTGCTTGACTCGGGCAACTAGCTCATTGAGCTCCTTGAGGTTGGTGACTGCCATGATTTACTGCTCCTGATGAAAAAATCTTTGTCCACCAACCCGGCCATCACTCACAGGTCATCCAGACGATAACTTGGCTTCACGATCAACCACGCCATTCAGGCCTGGTTTTAAATAATTCAATGAAAATATTCGTAAGAAACTCAGCACCAGAAAAACAGAGCAAGAATATTACTTACATATATATTACATTACTTACACATAAGCACTGGCAAACACTTATCAACACAGGACCTAAAAGTACCCCTAACCCTCAATCAGCATCAAGTAGCAAAACTACTGATATGCAAGAATTGTTGTTTCACGTCAAAACAAAACAACAAAACGAATCACATAAATTTCAATACCACAAGACTAACAGTGCCAATAAATTCTGTAAATTGGGTGATATAGTTATTTTTTTCGAAATATATGAAAAAATGTTACTCATGTTGGTAATAAAATGTAGTTGTGCCTAAAAAAAAACTACAAAACTCCATTTACCAAAAACAGGCATGCAACGATCTTGCTCCGGGCAAGTTTGTGTAGTAAAACTACCATGGTAGAAAATTTTTCATTACTAATAGATTACTTATGGGGGCATAAAGGATGACTGTTTCTTCCCGCATCGAAGAGATCACCGCGCGTATCGTTCAACGCAGCACCGAAAGCAGGTCCCGCTATCTGACCCAACTGGAGATAGCAGCGGCAAATAAGAGTGTTTATCGGCAAACCCTGCCTTGCGCCAATCAGGCGCATGCCTGGGCCGCAATGCCAAGCAACGACAAACTGCGCCTGCGCGAAATGCAGGCGCCAAACCTCGGCATTGTCACCGCATACAACGATATGTTGTCCGCGCACCAGCCCTATGCCGATTACCCCGCGCAGATCAAAGCTGCAGCACGCGCAGTGGGGGCAACCGCACAAGTCGCGGGCGGAGTTCCCGCCATGTGTGACGGTGTAACGCAAGGCTTGCCCGGCATGGAGCTTTCCTTATTCAGCCGCGACGTGATTGCCATGAGTACGGCCATTGCGTTGTCTCACAACGTGTTCGACGCTGCAGTGTGCCTGGGCATCTGCGACAAGATCGTTCCGGGCCTTTTGATGGGCGCACTGCAGTTTGGCCATTTGCCGACCATATTTGTGCCTGCTGGCCCCATGGGTTCCGGCATCAGCAACAGCGAAAAAAACAAGACCCGGCAGCTCTTTGCCCAAGGCAAGGTGGGACAGGATGCATTGCTTGCTTCGGAAGAAGGTGCCTACCATTCCGCCGGAACTTGTACGTTCTACGGCACTGCAAATTCCAACCAAATGCTGATGGAAATCATGGGCCTGCATCTGCCAGGATCCTCATTTGTCCACCCGCAAGACCCATTGCGCCACGCATTGACCGTGGCCGCCGCGCAACGTGCCGCTGCCATCACTCGCCATGGCAATGAATACACGCCAGTAGGCAGGCTGGTGAATGAGAAAGTCATCGTGAACGGCATGATTGGCCTGCTGGCTACGGGCGGCTCCACCAACCACACCATGCATCTGGTCGCGATTGCCCGTGCGGCCGGCATCATCATCGACTGGAGTGATTTCAGCGCGCTCTCTGCGATTATTCCTTTGCTGGCTCGCGTCTACCCGAACGGCCCGGCGGATGTAAACCAGTTCCACGAAGCAGGAGGCATGAGCTACCTGATCCGCGAATTGCTTGCTGCCGACCTGCTGCATGAAGACGTACTGACCGTGGCAGGCCCTGGCCTTGCGCGCTATGCACAAGCAGCGGTTCTTGATGGAGGGCATGCTGACTGGAAAGACATTCCCGTTGAGAGTGGCAGCGATGACATCCTGCGCCCGGCCAGCCGCCCGTTCAGCCTGGATGGCGGCCTGCGCTTGCTGCAAGGCAACCTTGGCCGTTCAGTCACCAAGATTTCCGCAGTCAAACCCGAACACCAGATCGTGGAAGCCCCAGCCGTGGTTTTTGAGGACCAATCCGAACTTTTGGCGGCATTCAAGGAAGGTGCTCTGGAAAAAGATTTCGTTGCCGTTGTGCGCTTTCAGGGCCCTCGCGCCAATGGCATGCCGGAACTGCACAAACTAGTTCCGGCATTAAGTGTGTTGCAAGATAAGGGATTCAGGGTAGCCTTGGTCACCGACGGCCGCATGTCCGGCGCATCCGGCAAGGTACCGACTGCCATTCACATTACCCCGGAAGTGGTTTGCAACGGCCCGTTGGGCAAAGTACGCACTGGCGACATTATTCGCCTGGATGCCCAGGCGGGAACGCTGAACGCACTGGTAGCAGCAGAGGAATGGGCAATGCGCGAAATACCCACACTGGACCGTAACAGCAATCGTCACGGCGGCGGCCGCGAACTGTTTGCCACACTTCGCGCCAATGCCACCAGTGCGGAAGAAGGGGCGATCAGCCTGGGGCTGGAATACTAAAAACGCATAGGTACTGCCCAATTTCTGGGCCGGCAAGCTTGCCTTGCCAATTGTCGGGACACCGACTGACAGACCAATTTAAATCACAAACCTAGCAGCGAGAACTACACATGAAAGCTTCATCCCCACCTTTCGACATGGTACTTTTTGGTGGTACTGGTGATTTGGTGATCCGCAAATTGCTACCAGCGCTCTATCACCTCCATCGCGGCGACAAACTGCCGGAAGGGCGCATTGTCTGCCTGGGACGTTCACAGCCAGATACTGCAACCTACCTTGAAAAAATCCGTCCACAGGTTGAAGAGTTCCTGGAAAATTTCTTCGTTCAGGACACATGGGAAGCCTTTGCACGCCGCATCGATTTTCTGCAACTCGATGTTGAAAAAGCGGCTGATTTCCAGAAACTAAGCCAGTTGCTCGACAAGCATCCAGGCCGTGCACGCGTATTTTACCTCTCGACCAGCCCGGACCTGTTTGCCGGCGTCTGCCAGCATCTGGCCACTGCCAAGCTTAACTGCAGCAATTCGCGCGTCGTGCTGGAAAAACCCCTCGGCCACGATCTGGAATCGTCGAACAAGATCAATGATACCGTCGGCGCCTACTTTACCGAGCAGCAAATTTACCGCATCGACCATTACCTGGGCAAAGAGCCGGTACAGAACCTGCTTGCCCTGCGTTTTGGCAATACCTTTCTGGAACCGCTCTGGCGTCGCGAATGGATCAGCGACGTGCAGATCACGGTTACTGAACAGGTAGGCGTGGAAAGCCGGGCAGCATTCTACGACCATACCGGGGCACTGCGCGACATGGTGCAAAACCACCTGTTGCAGCTGTTATGCATCGTCGCCATGGAACCGCCCGCTTCGATCAACGCCGACGCGGTACGTGACGAAAAACTCAAAGTTTTGCGCTCGCTCAAACCGCTTGATCCAGAAGGTTTGCTAACCAAGGTGGTGCGTGGCCAGTATCGCGCCGGGGCCGCCGAAGGCAAACCGGCAGATGGCTATCAG
>JARLJJ010000479.1 GCA_031291275.1 Formivibrio sp. | reverse complement strand
CGTTCTGCCAAGGCCCGAACCGCAGAAGCTCTGGAAGGCGCCATCGCAGAAGCCCTGCGAGCTATTACCGCCGACAACGCTTTAGCTTGGTTCTCTCATTGCGGATATGGTCTACGATAACATTGAAAATGCTCTAGCCCCAAGCCGCATTGCGCCGCAGCGTCGCCATTGGCAGCTTTCTGTTCGAGGGCGGAGAATTCCTGCTGTGAAAACACAGGCGGATGACACCCTACCGACGCACCCGAAATACCGTTCGTGACAGCCCCCTTATTGGCATCACTCGCGTTATTTTGATTTAGGACTGGAGGGGCATTCGTGCCGGAGACACTGGTTCTCAACTGGGTCTCAGGAGTTGATGATCGGGCTGCGAGACTGGCGAAATTGAGGGCATGAATTGCACATACGATTAGACAACCAGTTACTATAGCCTGCATTGTGAAATTTGTAATTCCGATTTTGGACAGAACTTTACTGATTGCACGGGACCAAAGCCATGCAGCCAATGCGAAACTACCAAATGCCAGGACGGACGTCATGGTGGACGTAACAATCGAACCCAAACCGGAATCCGACGAAGATACCACCGTAGAAAATCTTCCACCCACCAACAGACACACTGCTGTCCAGGCAATTCTGTAAAGACGGCGCTTTTGCGAATCAGAAAGGATTTGATGTACCTCGTTAATCTCCTTCGCCTTCTCTTCCGCAGGCCTCTTTATTCCAAATTCTCTTGTTCTCTTGCGGAAAAGCCAATATCCTGACCATCCGATTAAGAAAATGCCCAGATACAGATCAATCGGTTGCCACTGTGTCCGCTGCATACGTATCGGCAAGAACGGGTTCAAAAGAAGCGCAACCGCGACAAATATCCACGTCCAAACTTGCTGGCCTGCCTTGTACACTCTCCACGCCCAATAAACTGCGCCAACCGTGATGACAAGCCGGAGCACCATGTAAAAGCCATAAGGATGCTTGCCGGCAGATGCAATGAGCAGCAATACTGCGCCGAGTATCGTCAGAACCACTTCCAAGATTCGTCCACGGCTCATGGCTGGTCCAGCGAGTTGCGATGTTCCAGCAGTTGTTGGGCTTGCTCGCGAGTAATGCCGGGCGCTTTGGTGTGAAATCCCACAAACTGGCTGGGGATCCAGTAGCGCGAACAGGTCGCCGCCGGAAAGGCGGAACATCTCATCCGACGCATCCTGGATGGTGGGTGGG
>JARLJJ010000478.1 GCA_031291275.1 Formivibrio sp. | reverse complement strand
TTCTCCCGCAGCCCCGCGTCATCGTCACGGCGTGACTCGTAGCGGATGACCGACCGATCCGCCGCAATGACCCTGCACGCCCGCCGCTCGCTGACATCAAGCAGGGCCTGAAGATGCGCGACCACTTCCCGCTTGGCAGCAGGCGTTACCATTTTTTTGACAGCAGATCCTTCAGACCCGCGTTGTCCAGCATCGCATCTGCCAGCAGCCGCTTCAGCTTCGCGTTCTCGTCCTCTAGCGCCCGAAGCCGCTTGGCCTCAGATACCTCCAGACCGCCATACTTGGCCTTCCAGTTGTAGAGGGCGGCCTCGGAAATGCCGTGCTTGCGGGCGAGATCAGCGGTCTTCGCACCGGCCTACGCTTCCTTGAGCACGCCGATAATCTGCTCTTCTGTGAACCGTGATCGCTTCATCTGTCCGTCCTTCCATGGGCCGGACTCTAATCATTCTTGGATGGAAATCAGGGGGTCACGTCAGCTCCCACGATCAAGGGGAGCCAACAGCGGCTGCGTTGGGCGGTCTTAATTTCGAAAGGGCGATCCAAGGACAGCCCATATCGGCCGTAGGTCTATTGGCTGGCGCAGCTCGGTTATTACAAGGAAGATAGCAACCCACATCGCCAATGAAATTGGGATACCAAATACCAATCCCCAGAAAAAATTTCCGCACGTAATATGCTCGAGGTGGTCGCCGCCCACTGAAATGAAATCAGCTTTTTCAGTACCTTGCTGCCAAATTAATTCACGATCATCAAAAATCATGAAATCGCGCCCGACTTATCCACGCTGGAGTACATTCAGTGATGGCCGAAAGTTGGTAGGAATCTGCATCGCACTTGCAGGATCCATCCAAGTGCGCGTGATAGTCCGAGCCCCGTCAACAGCGGAACCAAACTTGATTTTTGACGCCCCATTCCCACGCATGCGCTTTTTGAACCTCAATACTTTTTCTGATTATGGGACTTTTACAGCATTTTTATCTCTCAATTATATAGTTAATTTGACTATTAATATAAATCGAAAGCCGCAACCCCAACACCTTGACAGAGAAAAAAGGTGTTGGTCGTATCAAGGTGTGATCTGCCACTCTTTTCAGTGGTCCAATTTCTGATTTGAAATTGGGCAAGAAGGAAGAATAGAAGGGCAAGAATGCCCAAGCCAGAGGATATCCTCGGCAAGTTGCGGGAGGCGGAACTTGTGCCGGAGCAAGGTGGGGCGGTTGCGGATGCCTTGCGGCGGATCGACGTCACCGTGTAGAGCGACTAAAGCTGGCGCAAGGAATATGGCGGTGTGAAGATGGATCAGGCCCGGCGGATGAAAGAGTTGGAGAGGGAGAGCACCCGGTTGCGCCGCGAAGTATCGGCCTGACGCTGGACAAGATGATCTTGCCGGAAGCTTCCAGGGGAGCCGTCATTCCAGCGCAGCTAAACTTCTGAGCCCCGCGCGGGCGAGGGCTTACAGGCGAAAACCTGTATGTCATATTGCTCACGGCGACTCTTTCTTCTCACAGATAGGAGCCGCCGGAAAAAGCGGCATGATTCACCTTCTCGCAAGGAGACGACTTTCTCAAATTGATTGGCTGACCGCCCATTGATATCGACCTGGCAAGCCTCGGCCTTGCAGCCAAAAACCCCGAGCGTCCCAGGGCCGCATGACGGCCGAGGGGGTTATTGCCGGTTTTGCGGCAATATGGCAGGGACTGGGGAATGGCAGGGACTGGGGAAATTGACATGGATCAAAGTTTCATCTCGTGAACGGCATTGAGCAGAGTCGGCCATTTTCCGCTAATGGCCCTTCCAGAAAGGGTTTCGCCTATCTTGGGCCCGAGGCGCTTGCCGGCTTTGGCCTTATCAATAACCCATTGTATATTTATAGTTTTGTTACAGAGAGGATTTGCTGGGCGAATGCTGGCGCCTGCGTTTTCTGGCACGCGGAGTCTACTGAAGAATTGTATGATCGGGTTTTGACGCCGAACAGTCCTTCCACCCAAACACGACTCGATACCTATCGCGATACCTTTCGCCGGGGGGAAACCCGAGCGGAAAACTGGACATACTACCCCAAAGGGCAGGCGGTTACGGTAATGGCGCGTTGCACGGGCGTGCGCCTCGATGGCCACGATGAGGCGATGCTGGTGGAGTTGCCCCCGCCGTCATGCGGTTCGCCACCGCTGACCGAATTGCGGGCGCTGGAGGCAGTGCGGCACACGCCGCTGATGATTTCGTTGTTTGCCCAAAGCGGTGAAGCACTTATGCGTAACCCTGCGGCGGAAAGATTCTTCCGGGAGTTACCTGCGCCGCTACCCGATAATAACGACCACTTTAGTGCGATGTTTGCCTGTCCGGACGATTGCGAAAGATTGCGGGCAGACGTCGCGGCCAGTGGTCACGGGTTTCGTACAGCAGTGATGATGGTGCCGGGTGGCCCTACTCACACGGTCAAGGTATCAGCTGTCAGTGATCCGGCCACGGGCAAGCCGGCACTGCTGGTAACCCAGAACGACATTTCGCAAACGGTCATCGCTTTGCGCCAGTTGGCGGCGAGCGAGGAGGCTCTCGAGGCCGTGCTCAGCCTCAATGCCTTGCCGGCAATGGTGCTGGCGGCTGACGATGGACGGGTGTTAAATGCCAATCTTGCGCTCGATAATATCGTGGGGCGGGGGGTTAAGTTTAACGAGAAAGCGGAAGACTTGTTTGACGACAAGGGTGCCTTCCATAGGCTGCTCGACACGGTGCAGACTGGCGGCGGGGGCGGGCAGCATTTACGTATGAAGGCGGTGAGGGGCGCCTCGCACTGGGTGTATGTATCCGTGGCGCCAATCGCCTTCGAAAGGCGGCATGCCATTCTGGTATTCATTACCGATGTCAATTGGCTTTACCAGATTGCCGACAGCCTCCTGCAGGAGTTGGGCAGCCAGCGCGAGGTCGCAGAGATGCAACGTCGAGTTCTGGCGGTGGCGTCGCATGACCTACGCACGCCATTGGCGATTATTGATAGCGTGGCACAGCGGCTGAAGCGACACGCCAGCATTTTAACGAGTGATGAAATTATTTTCCGTGCAACCCGCATCCTTGAATCAGTGAACCGGATGGTGGGGTTGCTGGAAAATACTCTCGAGCGGATCAACGACGAGGTACCAGCGCTGGTTTGCCAACCCACAATGGGACAGTTAGCGGATACAATGTGGTCCATTGTTCATGGATTTAATGAGCGGCGTCCGTGTCCGTCGATCACGATGCGTCTGCCAGCCCTGCCGGAGTTTCCCTTCGATAAGGCGCTGATCGAGCAAGCCCTGGGCAATATCCTTGACAACGCGATCAAATATTCGCGCGACGAAGCCAGGATCGACATCACCGCCGAAGTCACAGACGAGTTTGTGCAGTTGTTCATCCGCGACCATGGGGTTGGCATACCTGAAGTAGAATGGGGAGTGATATTCTCGGAAAACAAGCGCGGAAGCAACGTTGGGGGAATCGAAGGCAAAGGGCTCGGGTTGTCGATTGTGCGACAGATACTGGAGCTTCATGGCGGACAGGTGAATGTTGTGCCGAGTGATGGGGAAGGGACGAAGATCCGGATCAAGTTGCCTCGGGTTCACTGAGCCAGCCCTTGCCAGCCAAGTATGAGCAGCCGGTGACGGTGTAGAGCGGCCATTTCTGGTAGTCGTATAGCTGTATGAACATCTGATGAACATCTGGCAAAGATGTAGTGTCGTTTCGGAGACGCTGCACGCCTCTCCACGATGCTTTAGGTAGGCGTTGGATTAGCCAAACGACTGGCCATATAAACCGATAGCCTATGGCTAAAGGAATTTCGCTAGCGCAATAATCACTCTGCTTAGCTGAAATATCTAGAAATATCCCCTTTGTGGGGGAGGTAGATAGAAGGTTTGTTTTGATGGATATGGCGGATTTGTCGTCACCAGAGAATTCTAGGTGGGCTCTCATCGGCATCACGAAGTGCGGTCAGCGTGGATATCTTCGTCCCTGTCAGGTCGTGGAGCAGAGGGCGGCTGAGTCTGACGATACCTTCCCTCTTGCCAAAATTTGCACTTCACCTAAAGAGATGGTGGTCGTTGTCGAGGATGACGATGATTTGCGCGATGAGTTGATAGAGATGATCAGGGAGCACCGGTATCCCGTTGTCGGCCTGCGGTCCTTCGTTGAGTTTAAAAACGTTGCACAGGACTATCAAACTGGCTGCATTATTTTGGACATTCGTCTACCTGGTCAGGATGGGTTGTCTATACAGGAGTGGCTGAATTCAATAGAGTTTCCATTGCCCATCATATTTATTTCTGGTGTGAGGGATGTTTCGACTGTTGTTCATGCCATGAAGGCGGGCGCGGTTGAATTCCTGCCAAAGCCTTTTGATGAGATGGCCTTGCGCCGGGCGATAAACGCTGCAATCGGCCTATCGCACCAACGCCATTGTAGACAAGCGAGCCAGAAAATGGTCAAGGATCTGATCGACACTCTCACGCCCAGCGAGTTGGTGGTCGCCAACATGATTGCCCAAGGGTATCCAACGAAGGTGATTGCTGGCGAGTTAGGGCGGAGCGAAAACACGATCAAGATCCATCGCCATCGTGTTTTCAGCAAGCTTCAGGTGAATTCCGCAGCCAGTGTTGGTAACATCATACACCACTTGGCAGAATACGGGCGGTAAGTAAGAGTATGGCCGGTCGGGTTTGCCCGTTCACTGATTGTACTGGCGAGGCTCGATCATCCGCAATTTGGCGAATAAATCCTCCCAATCAAACGGCTTACGGATAAAATGCCATTCGGGGTGCCAGTTGTCGCTGTTGGGCACATAGCCGCTCATCAGGATCACTGGCAGACCTGCATCGTGCTGACGAGCGCGATGCGCCAGTTCGATACCGTTGATTCCCGGCATGGCCACATCGGAAAGCAGCACGTCAAAGGTGGTTTGCTGCAAGGCTTCTAGCGCTATGTGGCCATTGGCTGCGGGAGTGACCGTGTGCCCTTCGTCCTCGATTGATTCCTGAAAGGCTTCCAGCGCGTGTTGCTCGTCTTCCACCAGCAGCACCCGAAGCACGCAATTGTCGGGAACTGGGCTCTGCCGCGAAGGCGCCGGTGAGGCTTCGGCGATGGGAAACTTCAGGCTGACTATCGTGCTGACCGTGTTGTCAAAAGAGATATCCAATTCTCCGCCGCATTCTTCCACAAATTTATGAAGGGTGACAGGCTTATTCCGCTCTTCCGGAGCACCAGACGGAAAGATGGGGATGAGGCCCGTGTTCAGCATCTCCGGCGACTTGTCATAGCCGGTATTACTAACTGCCAGCTTCAGGGCTAGATGTCCCTGTCCATCCTTCTCTATCTGGGTGCGCAAAAGCATGGCCTCGCACGCACGCGACGATGCGCTGATGTCCATCAATATGTGGCTGACGGCCAGAAGGAACATACTGCGGCTGACGTGCAGCTTGGCATTGGCGGCACCGAGGTTAAGGGTAATGTTTGTAGCCGGGCCGGTGAGCGTTTGAAAATAGGACTTGTTGCCCTGGAGCAGGGCATCCACTTCCACCACAGTCGGCGGCTGGGCATGGTCGTGTGCCAGCGCTAACAGCGTTGCGGAGACATCCGTGGCACGGCGTGCCGTTTCATGAATGATGGCAACATCGCGCCTGGCTATCGGATCCAGTTCGCTGATGCCGTCGAGGTGCTGGCATTTGAGCCTGATGATGGTCAGGCAATTGTTGAATTCATGCGCCGTCCGGCCAGCCAGCAAGCGATTTCGCCCTGTCATGGTGGCGATGGTTGCACGCTCTGCCTGCAGATCGGCCGCCGCCACGCGTGCTTCCTCAAGCATTTGCTGCTGCATGCCCAGCAACATGCGGGTTGGCACCACGATGTCGCCGGGGGCAAAATCGGTTACGCGCGCATCACCGCTGCTCAGCCCGTCGAGCGAATAAACCCGGTGCGTAGCCAGCAAAAAACCGTCCTCGAGTGCAAACGCTGGCCCTCTCAGGTGCAAACCCGCATGAAGCGCTTGCAACTCAACATGCTGGTCTGACTGAGTGGCGAGCAGCAGGTCACTGACATCCATACCGCCAAGAAACCGGAAATAGTGCCAAAGCGGTTTGCCGATAGCCTCTTGCGGCAAACTGTCGGCGATGGACGGGCCCACGTCCCGCAGACTGAAATGGGCATCAATGCGGATGAACGCAGGAAGCATCCGAGCAAGCTTGCGGATTCCGACGATGCCGGTCGGCTATTCCGATCTGATCCCGGCCACCATTCCGATATGATGCCGGTCGGCCTGAGCCTGATCGCAGGGATGTAATGGCACTGGGTTTCGGCTGTGGTCAAGCCGCTATGGCGGTGGTG
>JARLJJ010000064.1 GCA_031291275.1 Formivibrio sp. | reverse complement strand
GCAAAGGCGAAGCAGGGCATCACCAGGGAGACCACTAATATCAGCAGGGCGCAGCTGATCCGGGAAAGGCTCATTTAAATAAGTTTGTTGCGGGCGGCGATGTCGGCCAGTTGGATCAGGGACTTGGCGCTGAGCTTTTCGGTGATCCGTGAGCGATAGGTGGCGATGGTCTTGTTACTCAGCATCAACTCTTCGGCGATCTGATTGTTGTTCATGCCCACGGCCAGTTTTTGCAGGATGGACAGTTCCCGGTCGGACAAGGTGTTGATCATTTGTTCTTCGGTGGAAAACAGGTCGGCCTTGGATACGGTATTCGGGCCTGCGATCGGGAAGTACACGTTGCCCGCCAGCACTGCATCGATGGCGATCAGCAGGTTCTCGATTTCCCGGTTCTTGGTCAGAAAACCCACGGCACCGGCTTTCATGCAGCGCATGGAATAAAACTGGGCCGGCAGGGACGTCAGCACGATGATTTTGCTGCGCAAGCCCAGGTTCTGGATTCTGGCGATGACATCCATGACGTCGAGCCGTGGCATGGCGATATCGAGCAGGATGAGGTCGGGGTCAAGTTGCCGTGCCTGGTCAAGTGCATCGACGCCATTGTCCGCTTCGGCCACAACTTCAATGCCTTTCTGCTTAAGCAGCATCTTTACCGTGGCCCGGATGAATGGATGATCATCCACGACAATCGCTGTATGCATGTCTATCCCTCAGCACGTGTAAGAAACAATCAAACAGTGAGTGCAATGAAAATTTTTGTACAAGAAGTTAAAACTCATTCTTGTCTGGGCTGCCGAGTGTCATGGCATCGAACAGGGGCTTTATCACGGCCCAATGTCGGGATCATTATAGCGTCGGTTTCCTTTCATTCGACTGCAGGGTCGACTCTTTCAGAGTTGAATACAGTTTTAACTTGTTACAACCCGTATTCATTCCATACCCGTTGGGCGCTGTGATGCAGCAAGCCATGGCGACGGGCGAGGGCGATGCGGTCTTTGCTGTAACCGCCGCCGATCACGCCGACCACGGGAATATCCCGACCCAGGCAATGGCGCATCACGCGTTCGTCGCGGGCAGCCACGCCGGCATCGGTCAATTGCAGATAGCCCAGGGCATCGTCCTTGTGTACATCGACCCCGGCGTCATACAGCACCAGGTCTGGTTGGTAGAGCGCCAGCAGGTAATTCAGCGTGTCATCGACCACCTGCAGGTACGCGGCATCGCCCATCCCCATGGGCAGGGGGATGTCCCAGT
>JARLJJ010000477.1 GCA_031291275.1 Formivibrio sp. | reverse complement strand
TGCAACAGGCTTTCTTTTAGCGCATATAGCGGGCTAGTACCAATATCGCCAAAGACAACCCCAATGGCCGCCAATACCAGACCTGCCTGCTTGCTGTGGCCAGTCGAGGTGGGGGATGCATTCATCGAAAAGAACTCCATTGAAACAACTAAAGGAAACCAAAACACCGGAAACCGAGGCAATTTTGTTTCTTTAAAGTAAATATTGAAATTGATCTTGCGAACACCGTCGCTCTGAGCTTAGGCGCTACTCGAAATTCCATGCATCGGCTAGATACACTTTATTTCTTGCAGCGCATTCCCAAAGAAATACAAACAGAATATTTTGAACAGGCGTTACATATTCGCATCGCTACCTTTGCTATATACCTCAATGCAAAATCGGCCATAGAAGCTATCGAGCAACAATTGCTTGAGCTCCGAGATCAGCGGGAAGCGCGGGTTGGCTCCGGTGCACTGGTCGTCGAACGCTTCCTCGGCCAGCGAATCCACCTTGGCCAGGAAGTCGGCTTCCGATACCCCGGCCCCCTGGATCGAACTCGGGATGCCCAGTTCAGCCTTCAGTGCGTCGAGCCATGCCACGATGTTGCCGATTCGTTCGTCATCATTCTTGCCTGTCAGTCCCAGATGGTTGGCGATTTCTGCATAACGCAGCCATCCGATGGGCCGGTCGTACTGGCTGAACGCAGCCTGCTTGGTCGGCACTTCCACCGAGTTGTAGCGGATCACGTTACAGATCAACAAGGCATTGGCCAGTCCGTGCGGGATGTGGAATTCCGCACCCAGCTTGTGCGCCATCGAGTGACACACGCCGAGAAAGGCATTAGCGAAGGAAACCCCAGCCAGGGTGGCGCCGTTGTGCACCTGTTCACGCGTTTCTGGTTCTTGGCGTCTTCGACATACGAGGCTGGCAGGTATTGCTTCAGCAATTTCAATGTTTGCAGTGTCTGCGCATCGGAGAACTCGTTGGCCATGACCGAGACATACACTTCCAGCGCGTGAGTGATGGCATCCACGCTGCCGAAGGCGGTCATCCGGTTATGTCTTGCTCAACCGCAGCCAGGCAGCGGCGAAATCCCCGGCACGGGCCACAACCTGT
>JARLJJ010000476.1 GCA_031291275.1 Formivibrio sp. | reverse complement strand
TCGGGATCCGGTAAATCGACGCTGTTCAATATCCTAGGGGCGCTGACCGCGCCAACCTCGGGGACAGTCAGGATCGACGGAAAGGATCTCAAAGACCTTTCCAACGCGGAACGGACGAAGCTACGCAGACACACGGTCGGCTTTGTATTCCAGAAATACAATCTTTTGCCGACGCTGACGGCGGAAGACAACATACGGATCGTGCAATTCATCGGGGACGGAGTTACGCGGTTTACCCCTGAGTTTCAGAAGATCTTGAATATCCTAGGGATTGCGGATCGGATGAAGCACAAACCTCGTGCGCTCTCCGGTGGTCAGCAACAGCGCGTCGCAATTGCTCGGGCGCTTGTGAACCGGCCCGCAATCCTGCTTGCCGACGAGCCGACCGGCAATCTCGATAGTCAGAACTCCAAGGCTGTCCTGGGATTGCTGGCCGATCTGAACCGACGACTTGGTCAAACCATCCTGATGATCACGCATGACCAGGAAGCTGCATCCCATGCTAGGCGCTCGATTCACATGCAGGATGGTCAGATTCTCTGATCAAGCCTCCTTGCAATTCATCGTCGTAACCTTGCTCATATATACCCGTGGCAACTGGAAATGGAGGCGGTCCCCTCTAATCCCAATGCCTTACAACTTCCAAAGCCCAAGTTCTTCTATTTTCTCCTTGGTTTCAGGCGTTGAGGCAGCCAGGCGCGCGGCTCGATTCGTTTTGCCTATGCAAACACAGGTATGCTACTGTATCTATGTTTTCATAGTAATTTGTCAAAGAAGAGCAGCGTATGGCATCCGATGGGCATGACAAGGCAACTCAGCTCGCCGACCTAGCTCATTTTGCCCTCAGCGTGGTTCGAGGCATGCGCATCTATTGAACCGTTATCGCGTAGTCTCAACCTGGGCTATTGTCAAGCTGCGCGGCTGAAATATGGAAGGAAAAGGAGAAAAGTATGCAGGCGAACATAAGCACCATCTTGTTGGCTACTGACTGCTTGCAGAGTTCCAGATTGGCGCTCAACTGCGCCGTGTTGGTGGCGAACGTGGCATGCCCCATCATGACGGTTCGTAGTTAACGGAGTGGAAATGCGGGAAACAAATGGCGCAGAGCGAAAGGTCATAGTCGAAAGCAGTAATGTGTGACCGCGACGTCGGAAGGGAGAGC
>JARLJJ010000475.1 GCA_031291275.1 Formivibrio sp. | reverse complement strand
GGAACAGCAAGTACAATCAATGGCGCCGTCAAGCCAAGCAGCGTGGTGGACTTCTCGCTCCACACGGCCCCGAAGCATCCAAGCAGGAATCCAATGGTCAGGCTTCCGCAGTCGCCGAGAAAGATGCTCGCGGGCGTGAAATTGAAACGGAGAAAGCCGAGCAATGCACCTGCCAGCGGCATAAGCGCTAGAGCCATGGGGAAGTTGTGATCGAGCAGGGCGGCGATCAGCATGGTAACTGAGGCAAACAGGCTGACTCCGGTCGCAAGTCCATCGACGCCATCAATCAGATTGATAGCATTTGCGCAAGTGACGATCCATAGGACCGTTACTATAAGGCTGACAATATCACCTGAGAACGAGTACCCGTTAATCGCGTAGATCTGGACTCCGCCGAACCATGCGAAGGTTGCTGCAATGGCTTCAGCGCTAAGCCTTACCCAGGGGGGGACAGTGACAATGTCATCAATGAGCCCAATACCAAACACAACTGCAAGGGCAGGAAGAAGGTGGAGAACCAGAGGGAGATTATCCCAGACGATTGCGCCCGAGCTTAAGCGGGCTATCAGAAGCAGACCATAGGCGCCAATGACTGCCGCAAAGATGGCCACGCCGCCCAACCGCGGGATTGGGGTGTTGTGAATCTTGCGCTGCTGGTCGGGCAGGTCCACGATTCCATAGTGCCACGCCAGATTCCTGACCAGAGGCGTCAGGACCAACGACAAAGCTAACGACACAAAACCGAGGAAGAGAAGTGAATACATAGTGTCTTGTTGCCTATTGAGGGTTGTTCATGGAGCACGAAATCTCAAGGGCCGCGTCGGGAAGCTGCATTAGTATGGAATTCATCAATGACGCCTAGTGCCCCATACGCGATGCGAAAGTGAGGAGATCTGGACAGCAAATGCGACGGCTCCCTGATTCCGACTAACCCTCAGGTCAAAGGAAGTTGAGAAATGTGGTTAATGCGATCCATTATTCCGGAACGCCCATGGCGGCGTGTCATTCCCAAGGACAGGGAAACAATATGGAGCGTTCTCTGCAATGCAGGGCGGCCAAACAATCCCATTGCCAGAATATTCCGCATCATATATCTGAATTGCTCCGAAGCCTGCGTTCCGCGCGTGACGCATAAGTGCATCTTTTCCAAAGAGTCGCATTTCAAGCACAGAGCCTGGGCCGCCATGAAAAATGAGATCTGAATACTCCTGAATTCTGCCGTCAGAGGTTTCATTGACTAGGACCCACCTGTCGCCGCTCATACACAGAGAGAACCGATTGAGTTCAGGGAAGTGCTCCGTCGACTCCCCTTCTACATATGGCACGGTGAAGATCATTACTCCGCCAGGCTTAAGCAGGAGCAGGGCATTATCAAATGCCTTTGAAATGGGCGGACAAATATGCTCAAATACATCACTGGCAATGATGAAGTCATAGCGCCCGTAGTGAGAAGGATCGACCGTCATTATGTCCAAGAAGGGTTCTTGATGATAGTAGGTGTTCGTATAGGAAAGCTTTTCCGCGAGACCGTCTGAGTATCCTTCCCAATCGGTCAATCCAATGCCCACTAAGTCTGCTCGAATTGGAAAATCTGGCAGCGCAATACTCGTCCCGAAGAGCTCGGTCGATAATGCGTTGATAAGGCTCCTTTGCCGCACGCTCGAACCGCAATTGACACAACTTCGGTATTCCCGTGTTAACTTGGCCAGTAAAAACGAAGTATGCTTTCCGCATACGTTACAGCGAAAGCTGAGGAAGTCGTTCCTGGTGGCAATTAGCCTATCCAAAGCCCATTCCATTTTTCGTCTCCATCGGGAGAGCCTTCTTCGGGCAGATGGGCGGGTCGTTAGGCGTTGAATTACCCATCGCTCTACGCTACTACGTATAGATGTGATTGCCTAGCTCCTCTCTCAAGACGACTTAGTCGCGCATTCCTAACGACGATTGAAATCATCGAAATGTGTCTCAGTGTTAAGGTTGCGGAGTCATACTCGGATGAAAATGGTAATCGTTCTGGGGCAGAACACTACCGGTCATCGAGATTCACCAGCAGGTCGCGAACGGCGCCTTTCCATCCATGGCCAAAGTCGCGATAGTGATTCAGTAGGAACTCCTTCCCAATCGCTGGTAGTCGGCGCAAACGACTGTGCGGCAACTGTGCGCGGCTGGTCACGTGCTGGATTTTGCTCTGCAAAAGTTCCTCAACTCTGTCATGTATCCGAAATTCTTCCTGTTCTTGAAGCCGATCATAAACAAGCTTATACTGCGCCTGCTTTTGCCTGTATTCATCGCGGCTATTTCGTGCTTGTACGGTAGAGAGATGGACGTTTATACCGCGTCTCCTGGGGCCAAGTTGCTGTCCAGAGTGTTGACGGTACTTGATCAGCGGGCGGTCTATGCGAATCACGCTGGCCACCCCGGAAACGAGAATGGCAATCCAGGCATCATGCACCCATCTGTCAGGGACCGGAATGACTAACGGCAGAAACTTCGCTCGAAACGCCATCGTTGCTCCGGTTACAAAGTTGTATTTAAGGAGCGCATCAAATGCCAGTCCTGCATCGACCTTCTGCTGCAGTCCATTGCTGAAGTCAATGTCCTCCCACAGACGCCGTCCCGTCTCTGTAAGATCCTCGTTGACAATGTCCGCGTCGCCGAAAACTACCCCAGCTTCGGAGTTAGCGATAAACGCTCGCTCTGTCAGATTAAGCTTGTCTGGATACCATGAATCATCTTGGTCACAAGGCACGATGACATCATATTTGCAGTTTTCAAAGGCCTTCTCAAAGTTTTTAGTTGAACCAAGAGTATCGCAGTTCTCGAATAGTCGAATGCTGAACGGTGCCCCAGCTGTAAACTCATTGATGATTTCAATAGTCTTGTCGGAAGAGCAGTCGTCGCAAATCACCAACTCGTCAGGCAAACGAGTTTGTGCGGCAATGCTACGTAATTGTTCGGAAATATATCTCGCGCCGTTGTAGGTGCACATGGCGATCGACAATTTCAATTGAAATCTCCGCTTCGAGGTAGATGCAGCACAGTCAAGAGTTGGTGGGATCTCTTTTCATAGGAGAGCACAATCCATCCCTGATCCCGCTCAACTCTGCAGTAATCGTGCGCCATTCCGTGCCTGTTACCATCCGTGCCATGCGAAACAGAGACCGCAACGGCAAGATGCAAAAGCATGTCAGCACCTCAAGGCGTGATCCATGCTTTCGAACTACCCATAAATTGTTTCGAGTGGATAGATACCGATAGGTAGCTGTGTGCGTGCGATTGGTTGGCTGCTGACTCCCATGCCATAGCAGCGCAGTAGGTACATAGCGCAATCGGAATCCTGCTTTGCAGACGCGAAGTGAGAAATCAATATCCTCACAGTAAGCAAAGAACGCCTCGTCTAACATTCCGACCCGTTGAAGAACAGATGCGGGAATCAACATGCAACACCCTGATGCATATTCCATGTCCCGCGCCTCTGACCACTTGGGCGAATCAATTTGGTTGAATGCAGGATTCTGGAATAGGCCCGCCCATAACTTTACGGTCCCATAAGCAAACCACAGCCGGTTGACCCTGTTAGTTGAGTTCCCGAGATAAATCCGCGGACAGGCGACAACCTTATTGTCATCGCGAACGACAACTGCGAGCAGTTCGCCGATTGTATTTGCATCCACGAGCGCATCGCCGTTCAAAAGAAGAACGTAACGAATACCATGCTCCAGCGCCCATTCCATCCCTTGATTGCTTCCTTTTGCGAATCCAAGGTTCTGTGGGTTAACTAGGAAATGCACTTGAGGGAAGCGCGCACGAATTGCATCAGATGACCTATCTACCGAGCCATTATCAACAATGACAACTTCGATTGCCTTGTGTTTGGATGCAAACACGCTCTTCAGGCAATCCAGAATATCCTCGCCACCATTCCAATTAAGAATGACGACAGCGACGATCTGCCTTTCTGAGTCCATTGTCTCGTCTATTGAGCTGACGTTCCCTATCATTCTGCAGTGACTCGATAGAGGGTGTCGCCTGTGCGTATAACACCCGGCATGACCGTCATACGGTAAATCTCATCCAGCGTTGCCATCTTAGCCTCCCAGGAATAGGTGCGGCTGCGGCAAATGGCACCTTCCGCAAGCCGCAAACGCAAAGGCTCGTTGTGGTATAGAGTGCTCAGAGCGTCTGTAAGTTCGGTGATAATCCGCTCCGTGGATTCGGGGCGTACTTTGATGCCGCATTCGTCAGTCACGAGGTCTGCAAAACCACAATGATCCAGACTAACGATCGGTAGTCCAAGAGACAGTGCCTCGACTGCAACACTCGACGTCAGGTCCTTGAGGCTAGTAATCGTAAAGACGTGTGATTCCTTCATCACCGCCAAAGACTGGTCGCGTGGCAGCCACCCGTGCCAATGGCAATGGGCGTCAATTTTCAGCTTGCAAGCTAGGGATCGCCACGACTGACGGCAAGGTCCATCGCCAAGGATTTCGAGGGTATATTTGAAGTCTTTCGGCAAATGAGCAACGGCGCGAAGCAGCAAGGGAAGTGCTTTCCCTGGCAGATGTTGGCCGCTCCAGCAGATTCTTAAAGGCTCATCCTTGTCCCGCTGTTTAGGGTTGTCAGTGCAGAGTTGCGGTGGGCCGACCTCGCATATCACAT
>JARLJJ010000474.1 GCA_031291275.1 Formivibrio sp. | reverse complement strand
TGGCCGTCGGGCAAGTCAGCGAGACGGTCAGTGTGTCGGCAGAAGCGCTTACGCTGCAGGCGGATCGCGCAGACGTGGTTACGGATTTGCCTTCAAAAGATCTGGCCAATTTGCCACTTCCGCTGGGCAACAATTTCCAGCAGCAGATAGCCGTAGTGGTTCCTGGTGTCGCCCTGCCAGCAAGCGGTCAATCTTTTGGCGCCAACGCCAATCGCGCAGTGGCGCTTACGGTGAACGGCGTTGGTGCAGCGGCGAACACCTTTCGAGTGGATGGAACGAGTGTCAATAATTTCAACTCAAATTCCGGCATGATGTACGGTCCCGCCCTCGCTGATATCCAGAATGTGAACGTGGTTACAAATTCGCAGGATGCGGAACAGGGCACGGCAGGGGGTGTCGCGATCAACGTCACAACAAAAAGCGGCACGAATAACCTGCATGGTTCGTTATATGAATTTCACACGGATCGTGGGCTGCAGGCGTATCAATGGGGCGCCAATGGCGCCCTGCCGAAAGGCGAATACATCTACAATCAATTCGGCGGCACCGTCGGCGGGCCGATCAAGAAAAATAAACTCTTCTATTTCGTCAGTTTTCAGGGCACCTACAACAACGTAGGCCGCACGCTTTTTGCCGAGCTTCCAACACCGGCGATGGTCTCCGGCGATCTCTCTGGTTCTCCCACGCCGATTTACGATCCAACCACGGGAGATGTGGCCGACTGTCTGCCGGGCGGCACGGCAAAATTATGCGGTACGGGGCGCACTCCATTTTTAAATAATCACATCACATCTATCGATCCTGGCGTTTTGGCGCTCTTTAAATACGCGGTCGTCCCGACTCCAAATGCAACCGGTACAGGCAGTCTCAGGCTGAACCGAAACTACGTGAGTACGGGCGTGAGCTGGGAGAAGCAAAATCAGATCGACTCCAGGATTGATTGGAATCCGACCCCAAAACTGATTGTGTTGGCGCGCTTCGGAATCGATCTTGTAAACTGGGCCGATCCGCAGCAATTTGGGTTGCTGGGCGGACCTAATTACAGCACCGCCAACACGGCGTCAGGAACCGGAACTGGTCCCGTTTATAACGGAACTCTTTCCAGTACGTATATCTTCACACCGAATCTGATTGCTGACGCTTACTACGGCTACACCCTCAACGCTTCGACAGCAATTCCGCAAGCGATGAATCAGAACCTGGGCTGGACGCTGATGGCGATCCCTGGTTTGCAGAGCTCCAATGTGGGAGAGGGCGGCCTGCCGGGACTTTATGTTGACGGGTTTGGCGGCACGGGATCGAATGTTCCCGAGGCTACTTTTGGAAAGTCGAATAATTTTCAACCACAGTACTACTCTAACGACGAAAAGGAGTATGCGGGGAATGTCACCTGGGTAAGAGGCTCCCACAATTTCCGCACGGGAATTGATATGGTTCAGCAGCAGGAGAACGAGAGCTTCGAGCAGTTTACTTTCTGCAGTTACTGCACAGGTGCGGGAGGATTCCAATTTTCGCAAGGATCCACGCAGTTGAATGGCGGCCCCGCAGGAAACGACTATAACGCCTGGGCATCGTTTCTATTGGGCCTTTCATCGAATGCTGGCAAAGACACCTTGTTCGTACCGGAGTATCACGACTTGCAGAATATTCTGGGGGTATATGCCCGAGATCGCTGGCAGGTAAGTCACAAGCTAACGGTTTCCTACGGGGTGCGGTGGGACTATTACCCATTCATGACTCGCGGTTCGCGGGGAATGGAATATCTCAACGTTACGACAAATCAGATGGTTATTTGCGGTGTCGCTGGAACGCCTAAAAACTGCGGCATCACCAAGGACGAAGCGCGATTTGAGCCAAGAGGAGGGATCGCATATCGGTTCAACGATTCAACGGTTTTACGTGCAGGTTATGCACTGAGTACTGACCCAACAAATATCGGAGATGTAACCGGAAATCGACAGAACTATCCCGACGTCGCGGCCTCCACAATTCCTTCCACGAATAGCTTTTACTATGCCACGAGCCTTCGCACGGGTCTGCCGTCAGCGGTTGCTCCTAATTACAGTTCAGGTAGCGTGGCTGTTCCGCTAACAACCGGCGTTTACACGGTTGACAATAATCAATTCGCTCGAGGTTACATTCAGTCCTGGAATCTGACCGTGGAGCGGCAAATTCCGGGTTGGATGCTGAGCTTTGCTTATGTAGGAATGAGGAACATTCATCAGATGGCCACTGGAGGCATCAATGAAAATTGGGGCACCATCGGGACGGGATCGGCAGGTCAGGCCCTCACAAAGCTGACTGGACGAACAGCCTCCACGGTGGGTCTTGGCGCCTACGGTACAGCTACCTTCGATGCCTTTGAGGCAACTGCGACGCACGCGATGTCGCACAATTTTCAGGTGACCGCCTCATACACCTTTGGGAAGGCGCTGAGCTTTGCTGGCCCGGGAATTGCAATACCTTCACTTTACAGGCTGAACTACGGCAATACAGCAGGGGTTCAGCGCCATAATGCCGGCATCGCTTTGATCCTTGCAAGCCCATTTGGAGAGGGTCAGTCATGGGCGAGGAGTGGAGTTCCGTCGTGGATTCTAGGGAATTGGAAGCTTGAGACAGTAACCTCGCTGCGGACGGGCTCTCCATTTACCGTGACGGGGGCGAATACAACGCTGAATGCAGCCGGTTCTACGCAGCGGGCGAATTGTAATGCCCCGAAGAAGATCGGGACCCCTGCAGAGTGGTATGACGTTACAGGCTTTTCTGAGCCAACAACCGGAACGATTGGAAATTGCGGCAGCAACACGTTATGGGGGCCCGCGACCAACACGCTGGATTCCGCCATCGATCGGACCTTTCCGATCTATGGGGAAAAGCTGCTTGAGTTTAGGGCGAGTATGTTCAACACTCCCAACAATCCTCACCACGCGACTCCAACGGCCAGCTTAACGAGCAGTTCGTTTATGCAAGCTGTGGGCATCGCAAACACGGGCCGCGACGGTGTTGATCAAAGAACCGTGGAACTCAGTCTGCAGCTAAAATTTTGACGGTCAGTTATCGTAGCTCGACGCCTTCCAGCTGCTTTGCAAGAAGTAGCCGGGAGGCGCCGCATCTTGGAATACTCGCGAACGTAGAAGTACAGGCTAGGCTCTGCCAAGAAAGCCCATGGGAGGGATTCAATGCATTCATCCACAAATTCTTCGGCGTTCCTGCGGCATAGAAGAAATGCCGTCCTTCTTCTTGCTATCTTCATCTTTGGCTTCGCGATTCTCTTTTGCCCATTGGCACGCGCACAGGACGGCCCTGGCCCTGGCTCGCCAAACGACGTTCCTCCGATCCTCAAGATCGGCGAGCACGCTCCCGGTTTTCATCTTATGGGTGTGGACGGAAAATACCACTCTCTCCAGGATTATGCATCGAGCAAAGTGCTGGTAATTATTTTTAATTGCGATCACTGTCCTGTAGCGCAGATGTACGAAAAGCGAATCAAGGAGCTTACTGCCGATTATAAAAATCGCAGCGTGCAAGTAGTCGTCATCATGGGGAACGATCCCTATGCAGAGGCACTTAGCGAGTGGGGGCACACTGACCTGGGGGACACATATTCAGAGATGAAGCTACGGGCCGCGTATAGGAGCTTCAACTTTCCGTACCTGTTCGATGGCGATACACAGGCGGTCGCGCTCAAGTACGGGCCAACGGCGACGCCGCATGCCTTTGTTTTCGATCAACAACGGACGTTGCGCTACGAAGGCCGTATCGATAGTAATCCGCGCGAGGAATTTGCAACAAAGCACTACGTTCGAGACGCAATCGACGATCTGCTCGCGGGCAAACCGATTGAGATCATGGATACTCCCGCCGTCGGGTGCTCGACGAAGTGGGGGTATAAAGAAAAGGCCGCCAAGACTGAGCTGAAAGAAAGTGAAGAAAAGCCGGTCACTGTAGAAATGATTACGGCGGACCAGTTGACAACGCTCAGCAAGAACGTTGGAACGGACAAGCTTCTGCTGGTGAACTTCTGGGCCACGTGGTGCGGACCGTGCACGGTGGAGTTCCCTGAACTGGAAAAGATGGTGCGGACCTATGCCAAGCGTCAATTGGAGATCGTGACCGTCAGCATTAACAACCCTGACGAAAAGAAATTCGTCCTCGAATTCCTTCAGCAGCAGCATGCCATTAACAGAAACCTTCTTTTTAACAGTTACGATTCGTCCGAGGCGGTAAAGGCATTAGGCATGGATTGGAAAGGTGGTGTTCCGTATACAGTCTTGATCGGAATGGACGGCAAGGTACTTTACAAGACTCAGGGTGGCATGAATGCCTTAGACCTGCGGCGGGCAATTTTAAAGAACCTTCCTGATGATCGCTACATAGGGCAGCACGCGTATTGGAATAGCACTTTCTGAATCTGGAAGCCGCGGATGGTTTTGATGCTGCGGCTTTGAGTGTGGGTTGCGGGGCGAGTGTAAGGCTCCTGACCTTGTGACCTTCGGTTGCAGGATCTGTGCCTTGGAATCCTGTATTTGCGGGTATAACGCCGTTGTTTCGATGACACGGTAATGGAGGTATTTTCGAAAATGTTTACGCTACGGACTTTTCAGTTGTCGTTTGGTCTCTCCAGCCGCCGGAGTTGGAAGAATGTTGGATTGGTATTTCTTTTCAGCAGCCTTTTATTCGTATGTGCGCTTTCCGCGCAAACCCCACAACGGCCTCATATCACAGGCATCTCGCATATGTCTGTCTTTGCGCACGATTACGAAAAGTCTCGTGCATTTTATGGGCAGTTTCTCGGCTTCCAGGAGCCTTATTCACTCAAGAATCCAGATGGTTCCCCGTCGATGACGTTTTTCAAGATCAACGACCGCCAATATATCGAGTTGTCTCCTGAACGCCAGGCAGATACAGACCGACTAAGTCACATCTCACTTGAAACTGACGATATCGAGGCGTTGAGAGTCTATCTTGCTTCCAAGGGAGTGAAAGTCCCGAGTGAGGCACATCGCGGTAGAATCGGAAACCTTGGTTTCGATGTTACTGATCCAGAAGGCCACACGGTGGAGATGTATCAGTATGCACCTGGCGGTCAGACTGTCGAAGCCTATGGAAAATTCATGAGCGAAGATCGGGTCTCAAAACGAATGACTCATGTCGGCCTGATCGTCACAAACCTTGACGCCGAGTATAAGTTTTACACGCAGATCCTTGGGTTCACAGAGTTTTGGCGCGGCAGCAGCACTGGAAAGGTACTTTCCTGGATCAACCTGAAAGTTCCGGATGGAAGCGACTATATCGAATTCATGCTGTTCGCCAAGGCGCCCGATCCTACGCACCGCGGAACAGCACATCATATGTGTCTGCAAGTTCCGGACGTTGCGGCGAGCGTATCAACTCTGGAAGCGAAACCGTATTTCAAGACATATGGCCAGCCTATCGTTGTGCATAACGGCATAAACCGTAAGCGTCAGGCGAATCTCTTCGATCCGGATGGGACACGCATCGAATTGATGGAGCCCGATACGATTGACGGAAAGCCAACACCGCCATCGTCCGCACCGCCTCCGCAATAGATTCGGATTTGGTCGCCGTTTTTTTCTTATGTGCCTCTAACAAGAGAGTCTGTTCCTTAGAATGCGCATTCCAAGTCTATATTCCGTACTTTACTTCTTGTTTGCAGCCGGCCTGCCCGCGCTGGCTGCGAGCAGTTCAGTTGATGCGCCGCATGTGCGAGTGGAACTCATGGTTCTTTCCCAGGGACTGAATCGAGAGGACGCGGCCGATGCCGGACTGTACTTCAAAATAGAATCGGGCTGGCACGTCTACTGGAAAAATGCGGGCGATGCGGGGTTGCCGCCGCGCGTTCAATGGACGTTACCTGAAGGTGTCGCAGCCGGCGCGTTGCAGTTTCCCGCGCCGAAGCGCTTACCCCTCGGCCCCTTGATGGACTTCGGATACGAGGGTGAGGTGCTCTTCCCGCTGAAGCTGAACGTGGCCAAAACGGCAAAGTCAGGTTTGGCGTTGCTTCATGCGAATGTGAATTGGCTGGTTTGCCAGTCGAGTTGCGTCCCCGGCAGAGCAGAGTTGGAGATAAGCCGCGACGTCTATGACCATCCAGTCAAATCCAATCCTTCGGCCTCCGATGCCGCAATTTTCAAGCGATTCATAGGCGAGCTTCCGAAGCCGCTGCCCGCGGGCTACAAGGTAGCATTTCAGCCGTCGCCTGAAGGTTTCCGGTTCTTTGTTCAAACTGGACAGAAGGAGAAGGGCGCCTCATTTTTCCCGGAGGATCAGGGAATGCTGGCCAACGCGGCCCCACAAAAGCCTACTCCTGCGCCAACGGGCCTGATTCTCGATCTGAAGAAAGACGCAAATCTCGCTGGCAATCCGGCCCAACTGAATGGAGTCCTGGAGCTTTCAGGTGGCCGCGCATTTTCAGTGGCTGCATTGCCCGGAAGCATTGCGATGTCCGGCGGCAATGCTCCCTCGGCGCCTGCGGCGTCCGCTCCGTCCGCTCCTGCCGATTCTGCCGCTTCTTCCTCCGCACAGGTTGAGGAGAAAGAGCCGCCCCAGCCTGACCAGGCCCCTCCTCCGGCGCCACTCGAAACTTCTCAACTGCTCAAGACCTTCGGCCTGGCATTCCTGGGCGGAATGATCTTGAATCTGATGCCCTGCGTTTTTCCGGTGCTCTTCCTCAAGGGGCTGGCCCTGGTGAATTCGGGGAACGAAGAGCGGCACCGGCTGCGGGCGCATGGCTTTGTGTATACCGCGGGCATCCTGGTTTCGTTCTGGGTGCTTGTTGCGGTACTGCTGGCGCTGCGTGCGGCAGGAGCGAGTTTAGGTTGGGGATTCCAGTTCCAGTCGCCGATTTTTTTGGCATTGATGGCCGGACTGCTTTTCTTTCTGGGGCTGTCGCTGGCTGGGCAGTTTGAAATCGGCCTGACACTTACCAGTGCAGGCGGTTCATTGGCAGCCAGGCAGGGCTACACAGGCAGCTTCTTTACTGGGGTGCTGGCCGTGGTGGTGGCCACGCCTTGCACGGCGCCATTCATGGGAGCGGCCATCGGTTATGCGCTGGCGCAGCAGGCCGTCGTAACTTTCGCGGTCTTCACGGCGCTCGCATTGGGTCTGGCTGCACCGTATGTAGCAATCACATTTCAGCCAGCATGGATGCGCTTGCTGCCGCGTCCCGGCGCGTGGATGGACGTGTTCAAGCAGGTGATCTCTGTACCGATCTTCGCTACCGTTATATGGTTGGCGTGGGTGCTGGCGCAGACCTACGGGGCAAATGTTTTGGCTACGCTGCTGGCCAGCTTTCTGCTGCTCGCTATTGCCGGCTGGTTCTTGGGACGGTGGCCGGCGAAGCGCTGGTCCGTTGCAGTTGCCTCGCTGATTTTGATTGGGGTGATCGTGGTCAGCGTCGTTGCTCCAGACAAGCTGATCGTCGCCTCGGAAGCCCCGACCTCAGCTATAACGCACGGCCGCTGGGAACCGTGGTCTGCTGAGACACTAAGCCGCTACCAGTCTCAGGGACGACCGGTCTTTGTGGATTTTACGGCGAGCTGGTGCCTGAGTTGCCAGGTGAACGAGCGTGTGGCTCTCAATCAGCCCGAAGTGCAAAAGGCTTTTAGGGAAGCAAATGTAGCTCTGCTGCGAGCAGACTGGACGCAGCGCCACCAGGCGATCACCGAGGCGCTGAACGCGCTGGGCCGCAGCGGCGTTCCAGCTTATGCATTGTATGCGCCGGGGAAAAGCAGCCCGCAGATGCTCCCCGAGGTGCTTACCCCGGGGATCATTACAGATGCATTGGCGAAGCTACCTAAGACGACCGTGTCGGATGTCTCACCCAGTCCCGAAGTTGCGAAACGGGGTTTTGTTCCTCTCTTTGTTGAGTAGTTCAGTCACGATCTTGCCGCGACGTCAGTGCATCGCAGGTTGCGAGATCATTCCATAGTTGGAGAAAATAATGCGCAACTCCGATTTGCGACAGTCACGCAGGCAGTTGTTGAGGAGCGCTACGAAAGCCATCGGTGCATGCATATTGACACAGCTTCCATCTGTGGGTTGGCCTGCAACCGCTAGCCCTCACGACGAACGAGCTGCACGAATTCCTGAATTCAAATCCCTCTTCGATGGCAAAACGTTGAACGGCTGGACGCGCAAGCCGAGACTTTCCAATGAGCCCTCGCTTGGAATGTGGGTGGTACAAGACGGAATGATCGTTGGCGGACAAGATCCAATCGGTGTTGGATCTTACCTGGTATCGGATCAAGCCTTCGCTGATTTTGAACTTGAGATCGATGCCAAGCCCGACTGGCCGGCGGATACCGGCATCTATGTGCGTGCGAACGCTCAAGGGGCCACAGGGTTCCAGGTCAATCTGGACTATCGGCCTCATGGAAGCATCGGTGGGTACTTCGGCAACGGCTTTGGATCGTTTCACGCGTATGAGTATGGTTTTACCGCGGAGAAAGATTCGCAAGGGAATATCAAACGGCTGGTTCCCGGCATGCCTTCGCAGCCGAACGATGTCGGGCACCTGGTCAAGCCAGACTACATGGTTGAGCCAGAAAAGTTTCTCAAGGCATGGCGCTTAAACGATTGGAATAGATTTCGCATACGCTCGGTTGGCGCGATACCGAAACTCACTACTTGGGTAAATGATTTGAAGGTCTCGGAACTCGCCACTGCGAATATGGTGACCCCTGGCTGGAATCCGAATGCCGTCATTACCTCAGTGGGACGCGCAGGACATATCTCAATCGAGGTCCATAACAACCAACCGGGCGACTGGCTGGGCAATGACCGTTGGGCTCCCGGTGCTGTATGCCGGTGGCGTAACATCCGCATTCGGAAGTTATGAACCGGGCGGGAATTTCTGGTGGTTGGAGCAAGGGAATATTCAGTGATTTTTCCTCCAGTTTCTGAATGATTCACGACAAACCCAGCATGGCGCCGACGTGATTCACGAAGTAACGATAGGCGACACCATGCAATGGCACAGGAGCAAGGTTGAAACAGACAGAGACCAGTTGCGAGACTTCGACTGAAGAGCCCAAAGGCCCTTCGGGGCCGATGACAGGGTATCGCTGGAGAGTCTGTGCCCTGCTATTCGTTGCGACGACGCTGAACTATATGGATCGACAAGTGCTTGCGTTACTGAAGCCGACTTTACAAGACCCAAGGATTGGAATCGGACTGACGGAGGTGGAGTTCGCAGCAATCGTCTCGATTTTTTCCGCAGCCTATGCAGTTGGCCTGCTTGTCGCCGGCCGGTTTGTCGACTGGGTGGGCACCCGGACCGGTTACGCTGTAGCGCTTTCATTTTGGACGGTCGCCTCCGTAAGTCACTTCCTGGCGAGTGTGCCTGCGGTCACAGGCAGCCTTCATTCCTCGATGGTGACGCTTGCGCTCCTCTTGCGACGCCTGCCGGGAATAGGGTCAGGGCATTGGGTTGGGATGATGGGGAATTTGCCGGGAGCCGTAATCTGTCTTGGTATTGCGCGCTTTGCTCTGGGACTAGGAGAAGCAGGGAACTTCCCAGCGGCAATCAAGGCGGTGGCGGAGTGGTTTCCTCGAAAAGATCGCGCCCTGGCCACGGGCATCTTCAACTCCGGTACAAATATCGGAGCGACCCTGGCGCCATTCACGGTAGCGTTTGTGCTGTACCGCCTGGGATGGCGTTACGCATTTTTCACGACAAGCATCTTTGCCACAATGTGGTTGATTCTCTGGTTCACCATGTATCGCCGTCCGGGAGAGGTTCGTTCCGTATCCAACTCCGAACTTGCCTATATCAATCAGGATGCGCGCCCGCCGGTAGAGAGCAAGATTAGGTGGTTGCTGCTCACTCGCTATCGACAGACTTGGGCCTTCCTCCTTGCCAAAGTTCTAACCGATCCAATCTGGTGGTTTTATCTTTACTGGCTGCCGGGATTTCTGCATGCACGATTTGGTCTAACTCTTATGAGCATGGGCATGCCATTGCTCGTTGTCTATAACTCGTGCTCTATCGGCAGCATCGCCGGTGGATGGTTGCCGGCGCGTCTTATTGCCCGGGGGTGGACAGTAAACCGTGCGCGCAAGTCGGCCATGCTGCTCTATGCGATGTTAGTCATGCCGATCATGCTGATCGGCCGCGCAGAGTCAATATGGGAAGCTGTTGCTCTCATAAGTTTGGCAACGTCTGCGCATCAGGCATGGTCCGCGAATTTGTTCACGCTTGTCTCGGATATGTTCCCGCGACGTGCGGTTGCTTCAGTTGTCGGCATCGGGGCCTGCGGTGGCTCAGTCTCCATGATGTTCTTTGGCCTATTGATTGGATTCATCCTTACATTGACCCACGGCGACTACGTCCCCGTGTTTCTCATGGCGGGGACAGCCTACCTCGTCGCAATCGCCACCGTTCAACTGATGGTCCCGAAACTTGAAAGTATCTCAATCTAGTAACTACGCACATATGAACCAGGGATTTACTTCAGTCCAGAGTTCCTCACACTGCAAGTCGTCGATGTGTAGCATTCGCAAACGTTTCTCAAGAAGGTGCGAATTGAAAAATCCAAGCTGTGGATCTACCCAACGTAAGTTTGACCGCTTGTTCCAGAAATTCTGCTATCGCATGAAGGATTCGGTGCGCTCGAATTCTTTAAGGAGGGGCGCTAAGCTGGCTCTGCTATGTCTGCTAATTGTGCCCCTAAGTCTCTGCGAAGAAGCTAAGGTAGCAAAGCCGCTTGGCATTTTTGAAAATCATGATGACATCGGTACTGTCCTGCATACCTGTTCGGCAATCTACGACAGCAAGTCGGATACTTACACTGTCTCGAGCAGCGGAGAGGACATGTGGCTTACTTCGGGCGATTTCCACTTCGTTTGGAAGAAGGCCTCCGGAAAACGTTCCATTGCGGCAGATATAACCATCATGGGTCATACGAGGGCGCCGCATCGCAAGGCGATGCTGATGATTCGTCAGAGTCTCGTTACGGACTCTCCCTATGTCGATCTTGCCCAGCATGGCGTGGAAAATACTTCACTCCAATTCCGCGACGCGCCAGGGGCGATTAGCAAATAGTACGACGGTTGATCGAACAGGACTCGTTGCAGATGCCAGAATTTACGGCCTTGATGGTGAGGAAGTGTGGCATAACATCACAAATCTCAATGTACCGGCCACGAACGCGCGTGATTGTTTTTCTCTAGCAAGACCGGAAATACCCGATCAAGTCCACTTTGTCAAACTTAAGCTGAGTAGCAATAACTCAGTTCTTTCGAAGAACTTTTATTGGAGCGAGGCGCAGGGAGGCGACTGTACCGGTTTGAACGCTCTGACGCAACTGAGTCTGCCAGTATCCACGGACGTCGCAACCGAAGGTGACACCCACAAGATTACTGTTAAGCTGTCGAATCCGAATCCTGCGGTTGCCTTGGCGATCCGCCTGAAGGCCGTGAGGAAAGCCTCGCATGCGAGAGTCTTACCGGCTATGTACGAGGATAACTACTTTTCGTTGTTGCCCGGCGAGCGCAAAACGGTCGCCGTCCGATTTCTGACTAGCGCACTGGGCGGTGAAGTGCCAGTCTTGGTGGTCGAGGGATGGAACGTTCAACAGGAAAGTCATTGTCTGTAGGCGGTATGGCTTCCAGCGCACGGCCAAAAGACGCTGCTCGATGAATGAACATGCGTGTGCGAAGCGAGAGTGTTTGTACACGCCCAAACCTGTAAAGAGAGGAATTATGCAGACATCACGTAGGAAGTTCTTGTGTGCGGCAAGCTCAGTTGCCGCCATGTCCACGGCACCGAGAGCTGCGCTTGCGCTTTTGGGCCACCCGCTCCTCGATCCGGCGGAAAACTTGTTGTCCTTGGATCTGAAGCGGTCTCACGGGCCTATGGGAATTCGCATAGGGTACGCTGCGATCACATGGGGAGACGATCTAACCGGGGCAATCTCGGACATCTCGTCGGTTGGTTATAAAGGAATTCAGCTCAGGGCAAATGCGGTGAAGCTGATTCCGGATCCGGCCGTGATCAAAGAGAAACTTGCTGCTGTGAATCTGACCTTTACGGCGCTCTCAAGCGGAGATCTTACTCTTGATCGGTCGGAAGAGGCGGCGAAACTCGCCATGCATGCGGACCATGCACAATATCTAAGTGCAGCCGGCGGCAAGTATCTTCAGGTTCTCGGCACATTCAGAACCGACGGAAAGTTCACTTCCGACGAGTACGTTCGTACCGGGAAAATGTTGACCGAAGTGGGCAAACGGGCTACGGACCACGGAGTGCAGATTGCATTTCACAATCATATGGGATCCATTGCTCAATCGCCCGAGCAACTCGAAAGGATTTTGGATGCGGCAGACCCGCGATATGTAAAGCTTCTGCTCGACGTTGCACATTACAAACAGGGTGGAGGAGACCCGGCAACCGCCGTGAAGAAGCATGCGCATCGGATATTGTTCGTTAATTTCAAGGATGTAAAACCAACGGACACGAGCAGCGGCTATGAGTTCGTCGAACTCGGTCGGGGCACGGTTGATCTGCCTGCGGTGGTCTCCGCGTTGCGAGCTATCAACTTCCAAAACTGGGCGATTGTGGAATTTGATCGTGAACCCAAGGGATCCACAAGAACGCCGAAGGAGTCCGCCGAACTCAGCAAGACCTACATCGAGCACACTCTCGGGCTTTCGGTGTGAGTCGCTTGGTCGCTCTGCGATCGCCAACCATGAGACTTACAGATTATGGAACCCAGTCGCGCCCTACTCCAGGAAGGCTATACCTGAAAAGGCCGAGTTACTAAGCATAAGTAACGGCACTCTACCTTACTTAGTGGTTAAGCGGCTTACAAATGTATGTGGAAGGGGTGTGGAAATGGGTGTTCCGGTTGAGATAGCGCGTCGTGATTTTCTGAAGAGCGCGGTGGCTTGCGGATTGGGCGGCGCGGGCATTGAACTGAACGGATCACGCTCACCCCTCACCGCGGCGCAAGATATTCCTCTCACTTCGGCAGGAATTCCGCGGCTCCTGTCCGGCTGCTCCGCCTATTCTTTTCGCAAACAACTCATGAGCGGTCAAATGACGATGGAGGATTTCATTCGCAGAGCTGTGGAACTGCGTCTCGATGGCGTTGATATGACCGTCTATTATCTCAAGTCCACAGAGCCGGCTTATCTCGAGAGTCTGCGCTACCTGGCATACAAAAATGCGGTTGCCGTGATTGGTGCTGCCTGTGGGGCCAGAATGGTTCAAGCAGATCCTGCTCGGCGCGCGGACGTCGTGAACGACATTAAAAAGTGGGTGGATGTTGCCGGCTGGCTTGGCGTCCCGCAACTGCGTATTCTAGCCGGTAACCTGCCGCAGGGTGTTTCGTTGAAACAGGCGACGGACTGGGTGGTCGAGATGATGAAATCTGCGGTCGAATACTCAGCGGGAAAGGGAATTTCGTTGTCTCTTGAAAACAATCGAGGCGTTACCCAGAACGCGGATACTTGCTTGGAAGTGATACATCGCGTCGATTCGCCATACGCCGGGATTACCCTTGATATCACGCATTTTGTTCCAACTCCGTCTCAGGACGCTTACTCGCAGATTGCAGCTTGCATTCCCTATGCGACGAACGCGCACATACTGGACCGCTTCGACGACGAAGCGCCTATTGATTTGGAGCGCATCTGGAAGCTCTTCACGCAAGCAGGATTCAAGGGATACATGTCACTGGAATTTGATCCTAGGCCGGGCGCGGAGGACACATCAGACACCGAGATTCGCCGAATGATCTCTGAAATCCGCGCACTTTGCAGGAAGTATTCCAGCACGTCATCCTGACTGTATGGACCAGACCCCTGCGTCTTGCCCCCGCACGGAGGAAGACAGAGCAGTTGTGAGGGGCGAATTGATTCTCAAACATTCGACCTGAATGTAGTCGAAATCGTAGCGGTCAAACCACTCTTGAACTATTCAGAACCACAGACATCAATAAGGTGGTCGCAACGCATTCAATCAAATGTAGTTATTTTCTATCGATTTCAATACGTTTCAACAAGCGGTTGAATCGGGTTCGGGACTTGGAAGACTGCATCGCAAGCAAGATGGATATTGCAGGCCGCTTGTTGACAGGAGAGAACCAGGTCAAAGGGCCTAGAACTGTCAGATCACTGCGAAATAAAAGGGTAGTGCGTGCTGGCGGAGGTCAGCGGGCAAGCTGCGGAGAATTGACCGCTTGGGAGTTTATGCGAGAATTAAACTGAGGTGAAGAGTACTCTGTACAGCGACTCTGAGTTTTTTACCATGATTTCTTCCGCTCTAAGTACGTGAGCTCTTGTCGATTTCCTGCCAGCCACGGACTAGGCGTCATGTTTGCGTGGGCGCGAAATGAAAGAGGTAGTCGGCAGTTTAAGCGGGCTAATTTGGTGCCTGTTTTGGTGCTTGTTCGTTCCGTGATTTTGTGCGGTTTCTTGCAACGCAGTGCGGCTCATAGTACTCATGCATGTGTTTCATATTAAATAATTTATGTAGATTATTGCGCGAGAGTGCAACGTCATGCAAATCTATCAAAAACAGGCTTAAAATCCCCAGGCTGCGATGCCCGAACACCAACGTTATCGACATGGTTACCCATGAAGCGGATGTTCTGGAACTTCGGTACAACTTCGGTACAACTAAATAGGAGAAAGAATGGCTTGTCCGGCCCTAAGCGACACCAGAAAAAGCACTTAGAGTTTTGGTTTTTAGAGTTCGGGACCAGGGGGTCGGAGGTTCAAATCCTCTCTCACCGACCATTCGTGATTTTTGGCCCTTCGATAGATCATGTCGAAGGGTTTTCTATATGTAGGATAAAGACTTACGGCATCGATAGAGCAGTTCAAAAGTACACTTCTGAGCAATTCGGCCTGTTCAGCAGGTTTCCGCGTAAGGTATAGAGAATAAGCCACTTGGCAGAGTTCTAAAATCCTCTGCACATTCAGCAGCCGCTCTCTGCTTTTACCCTCGTCCAGGCCCGCAATGAGTGATTTGATCCTAAATTCTTCCGTCTGCCAATCGGCTTGCTTTCGCTGCAAGAAACTCTCTGGAATCTTGCCGTCGAGTTTGTCTGTGTATGCCGCATCCATGCGCTGTATAGTGCCGCGAGTTCACGATCCATGCGCGCACGTTCTTGTGCTGCCTGGCTCGCATTTGCACATGTACACTCTGCAAGGACGAGTCGATGGCACGGACAACTTCCTCCGGGATACACACGTCCTGGAGCACGTGTCCGAGTCTCTCGGAGATCTCCTCCTCACGGAACCGTGGCAAAGCGCATTTTCCTCGATACCCTGTGCATCGGTAATCGATGTATTTTTTCTTCTTTAATTCGGCGGTCGCGGTGCAATTATCGTGAGCGCACGTAAGCATTCCACGGAACGCGATGTCATGCTTCCCGTATTTCGGTTTATTGTGTCCGTGGAGCACCGGTTGAGCCTGTGCGAATAAATCTGAATTAATAAAAATGGGCTGAGTGCCCTCGTACGTCTGACCTCGAAAACTAAAATCCCCAATATAGAAAGGATTTAAAAGCATTTTATGCAGATTTGTTTTCGAGATGCGTGTACCTGTAGTGCGTCGTAATTCCTTTGATAGAGACAGGAGTGAATAATTTCCAGACGCATACATTTCAAAGACACGCTGCGCAATAGCGGCTTTTTCATTGTGAATTTCCATGGAACGTGTAGCAGCGTTGTTCCGGTAACCGAAAGGGGAACGTCCTGGGTACGTACCCTGAGAAGCTTTCTCGGACATCCCCTTTTTTATCTCTTTGCATAAATTCTCGGAACAATTTCGCGCCATCGCGAGTTGAACCTAGAGTGCTACGGAAGGATGCATTAAGAATAATTCTGTCGAATTACCTTATCTCAAGCTGGCTTGCCGAGATGTATATACCCACGCTCCAGCCCTGCGATGACCGCTTGAGTTCGGTCATTGGCGTCCAAACGTGTGAAGATGACGCTGATATGCCCCTTAACAGTTGATTCCCTGATGCCAAGCTCAAGCGCAATCTCCTTGTTAGACTTGCCTTTCGCAAGGAGTTGAAGAACCTCACATTCGCGAACGCTCAGGCACGTATCGGATGTCCGTGCGGCAAGCGAATTTGAGATGGGCGTCGGAATATACGACCCACCGGCATGGACCTTGCGAATCGCAGCAATGAGCGTCTCTGGCGCAAGTCCTTTGGCTAGGTACCCCTTTGCACCGGCATTCATGGCGCGATGGATGTCCTCATCGCCTTCGTAGGTCGTAAGAATGATGATCCGCACCTCGGGATACTTGCGATTGATCTCCTGCAGTGTCTCCACTCCGCTCATTCCCGGCAAGCGAAGATCGAGCAACACGATGTCGGGCCGATGCTTGGCGCATTTCTCAATCGCCTCCTCGCCGCTCCCTGCGAAACCGGCCACGTTCATCTCATTGCATTTGGAAATCATAGCGGCTATGCCAACCCGCATGATCGGGTGGTCGTCGACGACGAGGACTTCAATCGGCATGGCTGAGGTTTCCATCTTTAGCATATCGGTTTGCTCCTGAAAACAGGTAGGCTTCTTACATTCGATAAAGGAGAGGCGGCCTGGACGCCGGCGCGAGACAGATGGATGCGCACCGAAGTGCCCTGTTGCGGTGCGCTTTCAAAACTCAGCGTTCCTCCAAAAACAGCGATGCGTTCTCTCATACCCTGAATTCCATAGTGCTCTTCAGATCGCGATGCATCGACTTCAAAACCCTGGCCGTCATCGGTCACTTCAATTTCCAATGCGTCGGCCGAAAACATGAGCTTTACGCAGATCGTCTGTGGGGTAGCGTGCAGGATTGCATTGAAAACAGCCTCTCGTGCAACCATCGTAAGCGAATGGGCAGTTTGCGGATTCATGTCAAACGGTTCTCCATTCACGGCCAGGGTGGATTCAACGCCGTGCTCGCGAGAAGACCTCTCCGTCATTCGCCGGACAGACTCGACCAATCCACTGGTTATCTGCGCTCCGGCCCTCAGCCCTGAGACGGCTTGACGAGCCTCATCCATGGTTGCCTCGATTTGAGTAGACGCATACTGAACGAGGTGGAGACGCGATTCGGCATCCTGTACGTCATCGTTGACAGCAACTCGGAGAAGCGCCGAAACACTCGCGCATCCTTGCAACAAGGTGTCGTGCATCTCGCGCGCGATTCGGGTTCTTTCCGTGATGATGGCGTTGAACTTGTCCTTCAACTGCTTTAAGCGAATGTAGTAGGCAAGAAAAAGCAACATGATAGCGCCTAGCACGCAAACTGACCGGAACCATAAAGTCTGATAGAAGAATCGATGTTTGACAATATTCAGCTGCGCACTTGCACGGTATTTCGGGCGGTCCGTCTCCCAGGACTCAATCTCAAACGTATAGCGCCCAGGCGGAATGTTAGTGTATGCAGCGACTCTCTGATTCGGCTCAGCAACAATCCAGTCCTTGTCGAAACCGTCCAGCCTATAGCGGGAACGCCACTTGTCCTGCAGGTTAAGCATCACAAGCGCATACGCAATCTCGATTCTGTTGCTGGCAGCAGCGAGGTCCACAGAACTTCCCGGAGAAGTGGCCCGCCCATCAATGGCGATTGATTCTATGTTCACGTGCGCCAAATGCGATTCAGTTTCCTCATGAGGATGAATAATCCAAAAACCGTGGCTCGCTGGAAAATAGAGAACACCAGCTTTTGTAATCACACCGGAAGGCTGCGTCCCGCCGTATAACTGCGTTGTGTCGGTTCCCCGGTTTGCTGAATAGATCCGCATCGAAATGGTCCGGGAGGGGTTATCCGGTTGGCGGGTCAACTCGTCGCGATCCACCGACATTACAGCATTTGAGACACTTAGCCAAAGGCGCCTGCTCGCATCTTCCAGGACGCAGTAGATACTATCGCTGACTAATCCCCTCGCGGTGCCGTACTGCGTAACCCGTCCTTCCAGGTAGCTGAATAGCCCAGCTCCCCGGGTTCCGAACCAAATGCCTCCGTCAGAATCCTGAATCACAGACCAGACCTTCTCCCCGCTCAGAGCCCGAGTTGCCGCATCGTCTAGGAACACTCCGCCTCTGAGATGGCTGAGACCATGATCGGTCCCAATCCAAATATCTCCGGCTTTGTCCTCGATAATTGAGCGGATACTGTTATAGGCTAGGCCTTCTTTGCCAGTCAAATTATGAAAGCCACGAGCATCCAGGTGGCTTACTCCATTGTCGGTGCCTATCCACAGACTTCCGTCTCTGGCTTCGGTCAGACTCCGCACATAGTTATCGACCAGCCCGTGATCGGCATCGAAATGCTCAACAGCCGAAGATTTCACGTGATAGAGGCCGTACCCATTCGTCCCAATCCAAAGGGATCGATCCCGGCTGCGGAGGACATTACGAATGCGAATACCTTCGAGCCCAGCAAAGTGCCAAGGCGTTGGCTTCTCACCTTGAACATGTACCAACTGAGCTGAAGCGGCCCACAGGCTTCCATTTTTATCCAGGGCAATTGTTCCGAAATCCGAGTCCTGGTTGCCGGGAAAGTTGACGACCCGTACGGATGAACGGCTGAGGCGTGTTATGCCGTTTCTCGTTCCGATCCAGACGCTTTGATCGCTATCACCAAAAATCGAGAAGATGGCATTGTCGATGTGGGTCCGGGGAGGTACGAGGCGATCAACTTTCCCGTTGCGGATCAGGTAAATGCCTTCCGCGATGGATCCTATCCATACGTCTCCGTTGGCATCCTCGCGCATGGAACGAACTGTACCGGCAACACCGGGCACCCGCGCGAATTCCTTCATGCCGGGCGAGAGCCGGTAGATGCCTTCGACAGTTCCAATCCAAATGGAACCGTCTCGAGTTTCGAGGAAGGACTTTACCAGGCTTCTGCTATCGCCTCGCTTAAGAAAATACTCGTGGGCTTTACCGTGATCGCTAACGAATAATTGTTTTCCACCGACCCACATGCGTCCCAGATGGTCATTGAGGACCGCGCCTATATTGAAGGAGGGGATGCCAAGTTCTCCATCGGCGCGCTCAAGATGGTCTCCTTGTACGCGAAAGAGGCCTACATCGGTGGCTACCCATATTGTCTGGTTCGAACTCTGGCAGAGTCCGCGGATGAAGTTGCCTCCCGGAATACCATTCGCCAGGTAACTGCGGAACCTGCCGGCGGTGTACTGAATCAGGCCGCCCCCTTCAGTTGCGATCCACAAACTCCCATCACGTGCGGTCAGCAGACGCGTAATCACGTCGTCGCGAAGAGCCGGTTGATTCTGATGAGTGTAGGTTTGGAACCGCGAGCCATCGAATCGCGCAAGTCCACCACTGGTCCCGATCCAAAGATACCCATCGGGAGTCTCGCTGAAGGCACGAACAGTCTGACCTGGCAGACCATCCCGCATCTGCCAGGAATCGACCACGTAATTGCTTGGCCAAGTTGTGACAGGAGCATCAGGAGCAGGGGCGTAGGAACGCACTTGCTCTGGATACGCAGTGAGCAAGGCCAATCCCCAAAACGCACAAAGATAAAGTGGAATTCTTTTGATCGTGGCGGAGTTTGAATAGTGCGCTAATCCTGTCTCATGTTGAGGCTCGTCGTGCCCGGGAGAAGACGCGCAGGCTGAAGGATGGACGCCAGCCAGGCGCCTGGGGCTTGCCGATGCGCGAAGGTCCTTCACTGAGGGACAAGCGAGATCCCGAGGCTTCTCGATTTCGAGATCAACTGGATTCTGCCGATTCCACCAAGAGTGCGCCATCGGAGCCCACATTTTCCGGAAACCACCTGAATTCCCTTGATGGGAACGTCTGTCCAGAAGTGTATCAGCCTGCCTCTGCCTTTCAATCCATATACCGGCGAGCACGGCGGAGGGCTCAATAGGATCGCTTTTGGATCAATAGTAAAAGTGCATGAATCTGCAAATGTAACAAATAAAGCATGTTTCGGCCGAATTGCCCCTGCTGTCGTCTCCCCCAAGAAAAAATCTCGCAACACTACTTTTGGCGGGTACATGGCCATCTTAAGGAAGCGTATTGTTCATTTGACCTTGATAACCTCATCAAATGACCCCGCAAGACCGGATGGCCTTGGATGACGATTCTGGGTCACGGAAACTCGAGATTCTGGTGACTTCGGCTTCTCGCAAGGAGATCTTCTATCTCCTGCGTGGCTTCACATAAAGACTCATCGTAGTTTGGTCAAAACTGGTCATGCCATATCAACAAAATGGTAAAAATGTGACCGCTCAGTAAATAGCCACTGCTGAAACGCTCTCACTTGAACGTTTTGGTCGGGCGCAAATCAAAAACTTGGAGGCAGTATGATGCAAAGATTTCTCAAGCTTGCTGTACCGGTGTTCTTGCTGTTTATCGGCTTCAGCATCTCGCTCCACGCACAGACATCACTAGGACAGATCGCCGGCACCGTGACTGACACAACCGGGGCAATTATCCCTGGTGCTGAAATCACCGTCGCAAATACCGGGACCGGGGCCATCCGCAAGACAACTACCGACGATAACGGATTCTATATTGTTACCAACCTGCCCATCGGCGACTATACGGTGGCAATCAAGAAAACGGGCTATGGGCCGGCAAAACGCACTGGGCTCTCCGTAATCGCAGATGCTCACCTCACTACCAACTTCCAATTGCATGTTGGCCAGGTAACCGAAGAAGTAACGGTGACTGCAATCACCGGGGAAACGCTGAATGTGACCAGCGGCGAGCTCGCCCACGTCATCGACACCAAAGAAGTTGAAGAACTCCCGCTGAATGGGCGCAACTATACACAAGTGCTCACGCTGATTCCTGGCGCTGTCGTCACCAATCCTGACATTTTTGCAATTACCACCGGCTTGAATTCCACCAACCAGGTGGTTAACGGCAATCGCGCAGATTCGGCCAACCTGACTGTAGACGGTGCATTTAATCAGGCGTCCGGAAGCAACGGCAGTCTGGTCAACAACGTCAGCCCCGACTTCATCAAGGAAGTCAAGATTGAGACATCCAATTTTTCTGCTGAATTCGGAAGGACGTCAGGCCCTGCGTTCAACATTGTGACCAAGGGCGGCACCAACCAGTGGCACGGCGGCGCCATCGAATTTGCGCGCAACAACGACCTTGATGCACGTCCTTACTTCAGTGCAATCAAAACACATTTGGTTTATAACAATTTCGGTTATTTTGTCGGCGGTCCGGTCCGCAAAGACAAGCTGTTCTTTTTTGCTGGCCAGGAATGGAAGAGACTTCGTCAGCAACAGTCGCCTTCGGTGCAGACCACGCCGAGTTCCGCGCAGCTAGCTGGAAACTTTGCAGGAGTAGCGCAGCTCAATTTCCCTGGAACGACGACACCGATTCCAAATAACAACATCGCCTCCATGATGACGACTGATGGCAAAGCCATTGCCAACGTCTTCACTACAATGAATAAGCTTGGGACGTACACCGACCAAACGGGCGCCACCAACAACCTGACTTTGATTCCTCTTAATCCA
>JARLJJ010000473.1 GCA_031291275.1 Formivibrio sp. | reverse complement strand
TTCCCCACTGGAGCGAAGGTGTCTGACGAGGACCTGGCCAGGGTGAACCTCGAGAAGGGTGAGTTTCATGGCGAGTGGAACTACTCCATCACACCAGGCTCAAGCGGATAATTTTGACCATGTTATTTATGGACGATGCCTTACCCACCTCAGAACCGCATACAAGACTCCGGCTAGGTACATCGTTCCAAAAATAATTTTGTTATTCTTTGCCAGCCATTCAGGAAGGTATATATCGAAATTGTTACTTCGATCATCGGTATACTTTGCAGCAATGCGTGTGAGTGGACATGCCCAGCCATTGACGATGATTATCACGACTTCTGCCAACACGACACAAACAAGAAATGCCACAATACCAAATGACCCACGACATGCAAATATTGGTATGGCGAGGATACACGAGGCAAAGAAGGCCCAGATCAGAGTGTGAACCATTTTAACAATTTGAAGATTAAGATTGATGGTAATCATGGCGAATTAACCCGGATAGGGTTGAGGAAAGGAATGTAGTGAATCTTCAAGGAACCTCCAGATTACCACTGCCTCGGCCGGAATCGACGTCGTTCTAAGGTGAGAGTCGAACCTCATCCACCACAGACAGCCCGACCACGCCTGCCCGCTTCCACTGTTGTTGATGACAAGCTGGCTCGCCCGCTCATCGGAACCAAAGCCACCAGAGCTTGCCCGACGAAACAAGCACCGAAACGCCGCGACCATGCACCTTTCGGTGGGTCGGCGCCCCGCTCGGGCCTAACGCCAGCGTTGACCGGCCTCGCCCCAGCCGAATGAACGCAGGAGATGAGCAGGTTGACATGGAGGCAGGCTAAAAGGAGCCGCCCGAGGGCGAGGTCCGGGTCGAACGCAAGGTTAGGCAAGGACGCTTATGCGTTTTGCTGAAACCCGCAGTACGACTTGATTTGTGACGCGACAGGAAAGCAACGGAACTCACTGACCGGCAGCACGACGCGCACCAAGCATCCATTGGCCTCACCCAGCAAGGCCGACTTGAACCCGCGATAGATGCCCGCACCAGCACCGGACCCAACATCTGGCCGATAATC
>JARLJJ010000472.1 GCA_031291275.1 Formivibrio sp. | reverse complement strand
TTCAATGTCTCGGGCACTTGAACCGACTCACGAAACCACACCGCCTCATTCGGAGCCTTTTCGCCCATCCCGACAGGCTGCCAAGCACTGTCATCGAGATTCGTATCTTCGCCATGGGCCACATCGCCGGCGTGCATCTTCCACACGCCCGCAGGCAGCTCGTGCAGCATTTCCAGCCGGTCCACAACCGCGCGCGAATCAGCCGGAAGCGAGGCTGCGGCCTTCGCCATCTCGCTGCCTCGTTGAGCCGTGGCCCGGCCCGCAAAGAGCAGCGCTCCTAGAAACACGACAAAAAGTAAAGGCTTACAACACAATCTCAAAGCAGCGTTCATGGCAGAAAATCCCTCCGCAGAATATTAGGTCATCGACCCCCTGTTTGCCCGTGGAAAAGCTGCGTAAACAACAGGATCACTTCGCCAAGCCAACCGATATCCACTTGCAGAATCTCCGCATGCGGGCAACTACGGAAGCGTATCTCACCAAGAATCACCCGATCTCGTGGCTCGCATAAATGAATTCAATGGCATACGGACTAAGGATTTGGGAGATTTTGGACCTGTCTGCAGGCGCCGCCCAGGGTGTGCGGCAATTCGGAAAGTCGGAGAGCCAAACTGAGCATGAGCTAGACGCATAAAGCCGAGGGTCTTTACCGCCCAGCAAGCTTAAAGTCAGCCGACTAGCCGCATGCGGCAGCGTTAAGCCCCATGGGCGCAGTAGTCTTACTTCTTTCGCCATGCTCCAACATGGTCTTTCTGCGTGAGCGCAAACAACAAATACCCCTCATGCAGACTACCGCCTGCGAAGACCAAAATCAGCATGATCGAACCGCATCAGGCGCGAACGTTCAACAGCAGCAATGCAATTTTCCCGCCAAGCTCGCAGCTCTCGATCAGTAACCGTCCTAATTCTGGAGCGCCATTCCCACTATCCAAGGTTTAAAATTCAGAGTTGGCCACTAACAGTCATAAGCTGCTTGCTCAAAGTAAAATGCAAAGTTGATGTTTACATTACAGTAAGAAGTATCACAATACAGTACATCTTTCCGGCCTGTGCCTAACGTCACATCACATAGATAGAACGCGCGTTCAACATGGAGATCATGACAGCTGC
>JARLJJ010000471.1 GCA_031291275.1 Formivibrio sp. | reverse complement strand
ATGCCGATGCTACCGCTTGGCGACGGATCAGGTTACTACAATTTCGCGCGACACCGTGGCGGGCTTCCCAGAATAATCCTGCATCGAGTTTGCAGACAAGAATAGAAGACACCCAATCGGGCCAACACCGGTCTTTGTTGATGACACCGATGTGGCCCGAGATGGGCTTGCAGCCTTCTGGACTTTTCTCTCCGACCAAGAATGCGGGCGGAGATGGTCTAGCTAACCCCGCCCGCTTCCACGCGCTTAGTGCTTTTCCGACGGAGGATGGCTCTGCGGAGGCGGTGCACTCTGATGCGGCGGCTGCTGGTGCGTCTGCATTTTCTGCTGTTGCACCGTGTGCTTTTGCTCGAGCTGCTGGGTTTGCTGGGCGTGGCGCTGCTCCATCTGCTGTTTTTGAGCGTCACTGTTATTTTTCTGGACCATTTGCTGGTGTTGTTTATCTTGCTGTTGCTGCAGCTTCTGGTGTTCCTGATTCTGTTTGGCAGCTAGATTATCTTGCTGTTGTTGATATTTCTGGGCATTTGCAGCGTTGGTGGTGTTTGGCGCCGTGTACTTATGGGGCTGCAGATCACTTGCGTGGTTGTTGGGGTTGGTATGTGGTTCGACGACATTTCCGGGACGAGCTTCATTCCCTTTCGCCGATCCTTCGGGAGCTTTGTAAGGAGCGCCGGCTTCCTTGGCAGGCACTGCGCCGCCCTTGAAGTCTCCCGGCCTGGAGGTGGCTGCGACAGGAGGCTTGCCCTGATTTGTGGATGCGCGCAGTTCCGGGTTAGAACGAGCTGCCTGGACGTGCTGATTTTGAGCAGCGACTGGGCCGGAGTGTCGCTCCTGACCGTACGTATTTTCTTGCGCCGAGGCACGCTCATTGATGCCGCCATTGCCCCCGTTGTAGCTGACACGATTTACCGTGTTGATTTCAACCCGGGTGTTATAGGTGTTGTGAATGTTCGTGTTGCTCACGCGATTCACGGAAGTGTTGTAGTAGAAATGGTTGTTTTCCCAGCGGCCGCCTTCGTAGCCATGACCACCGT
>JARLJJ010000470.1 GCA_031291275.1 Formivibrio sp. | reverse complement strand
CTGCTGGGTCTTTGCCCCCTCGTTCAACGGCAGGACAGCTGACTCTGGATCAGCATATCGGGGTTCGAATCCCTGGGGGGCAGCCAGTTTAATCCCAATAAAATCAATCAAATACAGGCGGCCCGAAAATCTAGGCGCAATGGCTCTGCGTCTGTGTCAACACTGTGTCAACAGTTTTTCGTTGACTCGGCAACAGCCTTGGTTGTCACTTTCAGCGTGCCGAAGATTCTCGTCTGTCACGCGTGTTAAGAGCGGAAGAGGGAACTCGGAGCCACCGCAGTCTCAAGCGAATCCTGCCATCTATTCCAGGAATATGCTGCTGCGATGTACGACCTAATCCTGCCGCCCATTGCAGAGCAGCCCTGCCACGCGCAGTGAGGCCGAAGTCGTGGGGGAATGTTCCTCAACCAGTAACTGCCGTGTGGAGCACTCTTGTCCAAGACAGCGATTCAGTAGATCCGGGCAGTTGATTTGATAGGGCATAGGCATCTCCCGACCGGGAGTGGCAGGTTTGGTCGCGGACTCGGTCTGGCTGGTTTTCTATGTGTTCGGTATCCTGCTGTCCAAGTGGTTGGCGTGTAAGTGCTGAGCTTCTGGTTGCTCTTGACCTTTATTCTTTCGCTGCTGTCCAACTCTGAGCTACCACATCAGGGGCATCGGTAATTGTTCGCAGAGTTGCCTTGCGGCTGGGGGTCCTTCCAGAGGAGCGTTGAGCCATGCCCACAAGTCTCTGAAGATGAACAGCTGTTGGCGCAGCAGAGCGGCCAGATTGGAGAGCGACCAACCGAAGCTGGATTTCATTTGCAGGTATTTCAGGATCAGCATGGCTATTAACGCCGTCCATACCTGTGTCTTGACTGCATTGGCGCTGGTGCCCAGGAACGACTTCACTTTTGCGGTCTGTTTCAGTGCTTTGAAAAACAGTTCGATTTGCCAGCGGTCCTTGTAGATCGCGGCCACCGTCGAGGCCGCCAGGTGGAGCAGGTTGGTGAAGAAAACCAGGATTTCCTGCTTGTCTGGGTTCCAGTACTCGATTCGCCGAAACAGAACCGGCGTCTCGCTATGCCTGCGCAAAGAAGGCACAGAGACGATCTGGTCACTGAGCACGTTGCCCTTTTCTGGAACCGCACACACCTCAACGGTCGTATAGACGGTGTTGGTCTTCATCCGCGTGACGAAGAAGACCCCGTGCTGCGTCAACTGCCCGAACCACACATAATCGTTGTAGCCACGGTCAACGGCCAGGATCGTGCCCGCTTTCAGGCGCAAGTCCCGCGCTACGTTCAACTCGTTGTACTTTCCCTCCGTCACCACCGCGAACGTGGGCAGGTAGCCGTCGTGGTCCAGCAACAGATGCAGCTTGATCGCGCCCTTCTGTTGCGTGTATTTGGCCCAGTCAAACATGGTCGCCGACAGCTCGATGATGCTGGCGTCCAGACTCATCAGCTTGTTCTTGAATCGGAACTTGCGACGGCAGTGCGCAGCCGTCTCCGTCTGACACTTTTCCAACAGCTGCATAAAGATCGACTCGTACAGTTCCCACGGACGGTTGGCGTTGGCATACGCCAAGGTCGACTTCTTCGGCGTGACGCTGATGCCCAGATGCTTCAACGGCGATTCGCAACTGGCAAGTCCCATGCATACTTCGCGCAGCGAGTTCAAATGCGCCAACTGGCAAAACAGCATGGCCACAAATTGCTCCCAACTGCTGAACCCCTTGGCGTTGCGCTCCGCCTGGTGGTGCTTGACGGCACGCGCGAACTGACCTCGCGAAAACAATTGCAAAAGCTGCGAGTACACACTGCATACTTGAACCATGGCTGATCCTTTCTTATCTCTGTGTGGTCCTGTCCGGGAACCCACTTCAGAGTAACTGGGGATCAGCCCCCTCAAATATTTCTCAGGTCAAACAGATAGTCGCTATTTTGGACAGCAATGGCCCTCCCCCTATTTACCTTGCAGTAAACATGACGCCTTCATGGGAATCCACGATTGAGCCAGGTGGCACGCCCGTCACAGTGCTTGTTTTTTTCAGCTTTTGGAGTCTTTGGGTGCCAGTCAGATCAGTTCTCAGTCTAAAAAAGCGTTGTCCCAGTCCAAAATATCGATGGTCAGTCCAAAATATCGTTATTTCTTACATTGTTTCGAGGGAAGTGGCTTGCTCGTGTGCGTGGTAGCTGGAGCGGACGAGCGGGCCGGATTCGACGTGGCGGAAGCCCATGCGGAGCGCTTCGGTTTTGAGGCCGGCGAACTCGCCGGGCGTGTAGAGGCGTGCGATGGGCAGGTGGTCGCGCGAGGGGCGCAG
>JARLJJ010000469.1 GCA_031291275.1 Formivibrio sp. | reverse complement strand
GATGGGTAACTCAGACATTCTTTTCCCGGGCGCACTGCCAATATTCAGTGGCTACCAGCATTTCCGGGGGCAGAATCTGGTTGGTGGCTGGACGCGAGTGCTGAACCCCACGACCATCAACGACGTGCGGATAGGCTATCAGCAGGACTATCTCTCCTATTCATGCAACGATTGTCCCCGGGCCGCGGGCACACTGGCCGGTTTTGGAATCGTCGGGCTGACGAACGTATTGCCTCAATTCAATCTCTACCCCAATGTTGTTTTTTCAAACTTTCCCACCTGGGGCGATGGCTTCCCAGGTTATTTCCCGGTTGCAGCTCCAGATTCAATCGAACAGTATGAAGACACTTTTACGAAGGTCATTGGCCGGCATACGATCGCCCTTGGCATCAATTGGGACTTCTGGCAAACCAAGGGTGTGAGCGACCCGTTACAGTCAAATGGAGAATTCTTTTTCAATGGCCAGTACTCTTCTCTTGCCGGGGAAATACCTGGGGTTAGTAATGTATCTGATCTAGCGGACATGGAGCTGGGTTATCCTTCCGGGGGAACATATACCAAGAATGCAATTATTACCAATATGGTGGGCGGACGTTTGATCAGCCTGTTCGTCCAGGATAATTTCAAAGTCAATTCACGGTTTTCTGTCCAGTCCGGGTTGCGCTGGGAATACCGCCGTCAGCCTATGGATACAAACAATCAGCTAGCGGCATTTTTCCCATTATCGAATGCCTACGCGCCGGGGGATGCGCTTCTCCTCACCGCGTTGCCGGATGCAGCCAACGATGCACTGTGCTCCAATCAATACTTCATCTCGGCCACTGGGCAGTGTCTTGTGATGACATCGAACATGAGAAAAGCCAAGGGATTGACAGGCAATAAGGTACGCCAGGTAAGTTACGGGCCTGGCCCAGGATATTTTGCTCCACGCATGGGAGTCTCCTGGCAGCCCACGAATTCAGACAAGCTTGTAATTCACGCAGGCGCCGGAATATTTATGGATTTACCGGACACAAACCGCTTGGGTTCGTTTGCCAATAACAACCCAGTGTCCACCCAGACTCCCGTTTATAACACGGCCTTCGGTGCGCCACCTCCGCTGACGAATGGGGTTCCGACCCAAACACAACAAATCTTTGCCAATGCCCCTTCAGTGTCTTTATCGGGTATAACCGCGCAACTGATGCCGAGCCCCTTCTATAAGACGCCTGAGACCTATGAATGGAGCTTGAGCCTGCAATCTCAACTGGCAAAAGACTGGGGAGCAGAGGTCGCATACGTAGGCAACCGCGGTTTGCACCTCGACTATGAGCATGAATTTGGCAACCAACCTAAGCCTGGGGTTGGGGACTTACAACCTCGTCGTCCATACCCCGACTTCAACGCGCTCAATTATGACGATGAGACAGCCTATTCGAACTATGAATCTCTCTATGGAAAGCTTGAGAAAAGAGCCTCTCATGGCCTCGCTGCGTTGATTTCCTACACGTTTTCAAAGGGCTTGGACGATCAGGGCGGTAATATAGGCAATCAGTCTCGCACTCAAAATGACAACAATCCCAGTGCGGATTACAGTCTGACTGACGAGAATATCACGCATACCTTTGTCGCGAGTCCCATTTACCAACTGCCGTTTGGAAAGGGGCAGAGATTTCTAGGAAACGGGCGCTATGTAAATCTGTTGGCTGGAGGGTGGGAAGTCAGCGCAATCGTCACCGCACACTCCGGTTTTCCATTCACGGTGAATTCGACCCAGGATTACTCCAACACGAACTCTTTTTCGCCACGACCCGATCGCACATGCAATGGGGCTGGTCCGAAGACAATTCCCGCGTGGTTCAAAACTAGCTGCTTTACCACAGACACCCTGGCGCAAGCTTTGGCAAATGGGACACCGCGGTTTGGGAACTCCGGGCGCAATATCCTGACTCAACCAGGCGTGCAGAATTGGGATATGGCCTTTATCAAGCAGGCACCGATCAACGACCGGATCAAGGTTGAGTTCAGAGGAGAGTTGTTTAACGCGTTCAATCATACGAACCTTGGTGCTCCAGGGGCAACCATCGGCACCGGCAATTTTGGTGTGGTCTCGTACAGCTCGGGGCCCAGGGACATTCAGCTCGCTGTAAAAGCGAAGTTCTGACAGAGCTCTGCGCGGTCAATTTCGGCAGTGCTCAGTGAACCGGGCGCGGAACACTGAAGAGCCTTTTCCCTCATTGGCACCTCACGTACTTTGAGGTGCCAATGGGACGCAGTCGGAGACTGCCTTTGTAGTGTTGGGCGGGCGGGCACGTCGCACTTTCGCGCAGACAATTTGACGATCTGTAGCATCACCTGGGAGGCCACAAGAACGCGGCCGCACAACTAGACGACAAAGCAGCACATCGATTAAGTGATGTATCAGTTCTTAAGAGCCTATTTGTGAAAGTTCAGGAAATGGCTTCCATGGTCGCGTGGCGAGTTTCTGGAGCGAGCTCTTGTGGTACTTTCACCGTCTCAAATTTTAGCGGAACACGGCCCGGCGCAAATCGGTCGAAAATTAGATATTTAATCATTCATCTTCGGTTTCCACTTTATCCGCGAGATGTGTTGTGATCTCCTGCGCTGTGGCTTTCACGGCAGAGGCCAGCCCTGCAGCGTTCTCTTTGGAAATTTGGACCGATGTGCCGGCCACACTGACTGCGGCAATGACCTTAGTAGAGGCGTCGTAAATCGGGGCTCCAATACAACGAAACCCAATCTCGCCCTCTTCGTCGTCAAAGGCGTATCCAAGTTCGCGTATTTTCTTCAACTCGCGAGCGAGCTTATCTGGGGAAGTAATCGTGTTTTTGTTGTGTCTGGCATATGCACGCCCAATAAGCCGTTGACTCATGTCTAGATCTAGATCAAACGCTAGTAGGGCCTTTCCCAAGCTGGAACTGTTCGCGTCCAGTCGCCGCCCCACCCAAGTCGCGAGACGCAGCATGCCAAGGGCTTCGACTTTTTCAATGATGACCGCTTCGGCACCCTCGAGAATTGCCATATGCACCGTGAGACCGGTCTTAAGCATCAAAGCCTGCAAGAAAGGTCTGGCCAGTTCGCGCATTTCGAGATTCTCAAGGGCTGTGTTACTCAAGTTGATAAGCTTAAGGCCAAAGTGATATTTTTTGCTTATCCGGTTGTTCTTCAGG
>JARLJJ010000468.1 GCA_031291275.1 Formivibrio sp. | reverse complement strand
GCCGGACCACAGCCGCCGCCCCGATGGCCTCAAGCCTCAACATGCCGGTCCGACTCCTTGGAAAGAAAAAATGCGCTCTGACCGAACGGGGTGGGTCAATTTAACTGAGCAGAGGTGGGTCAATTTAGCTGAGCGGCATAGATCAGGCCGAAAAATTCTTTCCAATTCAGTTTTCCTTGAAACGCCTTCCCATAATTCCCGATGGAGTTCGGTAAGCGTTAGGAGATTTTCGACTTCCTTTGCTTTAGCGTCACGGTAGGCCGCACCCGACGCCAGCAACAAGGTTCCCATGATGCCGACGGTCTGTATGAGGTTAAACCAATTTCCATCTAACCACGAACATGTCCCAGCCATGCCAGCTTTTAAAACGCGGGGTCAGACCGTGGCAAGCGTTATGCGATGGGAATGTCCGCCCGTGCCGCAATCAGGACTGCGCGCGGAATGCGAATGACCCGCTCTTTCTGACCAACGCCAGGACCCGGTGGCATCGCTGAAGTCGCTTCATCAGTGATGTCCGGCCCGACGCCTGCAAAATCACCGTCGGCCATTTCCAAAATTTGCGGGCAGTTGTGTCCAAACGCGCAAGCATTGCTCTGATTTTGTCCTAAACGTCGTATAAACATAAATTTTGCCTTCGTCGTGGAATTTAAGAATGTGTGGCATTCCACACACATAATCCCACAGTTTTTGAGACTGTCAAGGGGTGAAGCAGCCCAAAAACATTGTAGGTCCGTTGATTCGGGAATTGCGGGAGAAAAATGGACTGACCCAGACTGCACTTGTGGCTAAACTCAATTTGGTCGGCTGGGATGTCAGCCGCGATATTGTCGCAAGAATTGAGGGTCAAATCCGATGGGTCGCAGATTTTGAACTCGTAAAGCTCGCCGAGGGTTTGGGCACGGACGCCCCTAGTTTGATTCGTCTGGCTGTTGCCAAGGGGCAGAAGCGGCCTCAGTCATTGCCAAAATTGATTCGGACAAATGAAGCTTAGAGCAACGTGCATACCAAAAATCACCTTAAAAATCAGTTTATGCGCGAAAATTATTGTTTTGATTGCCTCGCATCACAACTATAATATGCTTGGTATTGCATTGTGTGCGAGGGCTGATGTGCTGCCTTTGACGCAGTGCCTTTTCAAATGGTGAGCACAATCAAAAGCCGGTCACGGGCCGTTCAACCCGTAGCGAGCGTGGAGACACGCATTGCAAATCGTCTTCGGGCGGCATCCAAAGGTACGCCCGACTACTGGGATTTTCGCGACTGCGCTGAAGATTTGGCAAGCAAATGTTTGTTTCAATACCCGGCCATGATGGTTCCGGCGATGCAAAAGCAAGTCATTGCCGCGATCCTAAATGTACGTCCGGAGGTCGAAACCATCGCCGATCCATTCCTAGGCTCGGGAACCATTTTAGCGTTAGCAATGTTGAGTGGTCGAGCATTCATAGGGCAGGACATTAATCCTTTAGCCATTTTGATTGCCAAGACTCGTGCATTTTCATTGGACCAAACATATCTTGCAGCCGCAGTTCAGCGAGTTAATACATTTGCTAATAGCGATAATTCGATCTGTTACGACATCCGCTTTTTCCGGCAAACGAAGTGGTTTACGCGTGGCGCCAATATTGGTTTATCAAGACTTCGCCGCGCAATCCGGGTCGAGAATGATCTCAATGCCAGGCGCTTCCTTTGGGTCTGCATGGCCGAAACCGTGCGTCTCAATTCAAACTCCAGGACATCAACTTATAAACTTCACGTTAAGCCAGAGGCAGATCGAACTGCAAACGCCGAGGACGTGCTGAATTCATTTGCTGGAATTGCGGAAAACAATCTCAAGGTCGTCGCTGATTTTCGGGCATCATTGCTAAAAGCCGGCCTTCTCAACGAAGCCGGTCAATATAACCAACGGATACAAATTTTATACGGAGACACCACGAAGAAATTTCCGAGTCACAATGGGGTGCCTGCGGGACAATATCAAGTAATTATAACATCGCCTCCTTATGGTGACAACAAAACAACTGTCCCGTATGGGCAGGCGGCGTGGCTTCCCCTGCAATGGATTGACCTTAAAGACATCGACGACGCCATCCCGAAGGACGCTGTGACTGGCTACTACGATGTTGATAATCGAAGCTTGGGAGGCACGAGACCTCGTAATTTTAGTCTCCGCCAAGAAACTCTTGCACAAGCTGGGGACCATACCATGCGCTACATTAAATTACTGCCTCTTCAGGAATGTTCTGGGAGTTTTTCATTGGGCGGGATAAAGGTCTAATCCCCCGAAGTGGAAGAAGATATCGGTCTTGAAACGTTCCTTGTTCCGATAGCCGAATGCTTTTTTGATCAAGCCTTGGATGGCATTG
>JARLJJ010000467.1 GCA_031291275.1 Formivibrio sp. | reverse complement strand
TGCACCGACAACAACCGCCTGAGATGAATCGGTCACGGTACCCTGAACGGTGCCACTTGCCGTGGCTTGGCCAAAGAGAGTCCCTGGTCGTGCAGCGACAGCAAGAATTGAAAGCAATGCCACGTAAATGCACTTTTTCATGATTCTCTTCGTTCCTCCATTACTTGTTTGGGAGTGTCTTCGCAAATGCCAAGGGGTGGCGGGACACTGGTTTTCTGTTGGCGGCCGATGGGACGGCAGTCGAATCTCGCGATCTTGCTCGAAATCCTATTGGTCAAACCGCAAGTACGGGGGAAATCACCGGGAAAAGGGAACAGCTTTGGATGGTATTGTGCAATTCGGATGCCAAACGCTCGATACACCTAAGTGATTGATTATTAAAACTATGTTATCAATCTAATTATCTTAACCTAGATGAGATGGGTAGTTATTCATAACGAATACTATGGGAATCCATATCAACGTTCGCGATGCTGCTTAATAAGAACCTTGCGAAGGCAACCGGTATTTGTACGAGTCGCCCCGCCACCAGGTGAGGGAGCGGCCAGGGCGACGTTCTCGTCTTGCATCACGCCGTAAGCCGTGCTGGTGACTACCACGTCGTGGGCTGCTGCCGTTGGAGTTGGAGGCGTCGGCGTGGGAGTTGTTAGATTGGATTTGGACCATGCGCCACAACTGATCGTCTACATTGCCACGAGCGGCACCCAAGATTGTTGAAGTCAAGAATCACGCTCAATTCGCCAACTCAGCATAATCCGCCGGGTTCCGGCATGAATCTCGAGTCCTGCAGTGTTTTGGTTTTCCTCGATAATTGTGTGGAAAGCCCCTCGGACGCTCCCAAAAACGTGCCATTCGGTCCCCACACAACCCAAAAGCGGCAAATCCGACTCCCCTAGCGCCGCCAGGGTACCCCGAACCGGCGCTGCCAAAGGCACCCTCGTGCCATCCTGCTACACTCGGCTTGGTGGAACTTCAGGTTGCATCAGCAGGCAGGTGGGTTTGTGTGGCCGCAGCGTGGCTGGCGGGCACCTCGGCGTTTCTTTCAGCCGGGGTCGTCTTGGGCAATGCGCAGGTGCCCGATGAGGCCACGGTAATTCGCGGAGTCGACGCAGCCGTAAAGGCCAGGATCGACCACATCGCCGGATATACCGATACCGAACACTACAAAGTCTTCAGGGGCAAAGACGAAAGCCACCCGATCGCTGAAATGGTGATAAAGACAACCTATCGGCCTGAAACGGGCAAGAGCTACGCTGTTCTCTCCGAAAGCGGGTCGGCGATGGTGTTGAAGCTCGGCCTGAAGCCGCTCCTGGACAACGAAAAGGCTATCAATGAACCGGGCAAAGTACCGGCGTCGTGGATCAACTCTGCCAATTACGAAATGAGGCTGAAACCTGGCGGTCCGGAGCAGCAAGATGGGCGTCAATGTTGGTCCCTGACCATACATCCAAAGCGAAAAGCGCCCAACCTGATCGAAGGAACGCTTTGGGTAGACGCGAACGACTTTACCATCGTGCGCCTTGAGGGACTTTCATCGAAGAATCCGTCCTTCTGGGCC
>JARLJJ010000063.1 GCA_031291275.1 Formivibrio sp. | reverse complement strand
GGAAACAAAGACGGCGAATCCATCGTCGCTCTCCGACGCGGACGCCAAGTTGGCCGAAGCCAGGACGCAGTTATTCAGTGCACACATGGAACAAGCAACGGCCCGCGCCGAGCTCAAAAGACTTTTGGGACAATAACGATCAAGACTGACCTCGAACGCCCCAAACCTCTTGTAGTTGCGCAACCAGATGTGATCAATCCGCGCGGCAACTCCTCATGGTATCAATGGCTTAGTTTGTCTCACCAATATTAGCCGAAACCGCCCTCATAGTCGGTCTGGACGCGGCGCGTGCCGAGCGGGTCGTCGAAATAGAAATGCAGCCCAGGGGAGGTCACTGTGCCGTTGACCGAGCCTCCGTCGTAGGTTGCCAGCAGCCCAGGCATTTGTGTGTTTCCAGACCAAGCCGCTGGTGGTTGAGTTGGTGGTCGCTCCGCCAACGCCCATTTCGGTGACCTGCTCGCCAGAGGGACGAGGATATAGTCGTTGGTGGTTGAGAAGCCGTTCAGAACCGGGTCGCAGTTCCAAGCGGTAATGGTGCCCTTGGCCACGCGGGTGCCGCCGCCGTCATAGAGTTAGCCGGTCACGATCGTCATGCCGGAGACTCGGATGTTGGCAACCGCGCAGATGCGGCCGTCGCCATCCCGCCCCGTTGACGAAGGCCTGCCAACGGGGACCCCGTCGTCGATCACATCGCCCGCCGCGTCACAGTCGAAACTATGCCGATATCGTACATCCCGTGTCTCAGCTGCCCCTAACGAACGAGGGATTCAGAAAACAGCCTGAACGCTTACCGTGGCAAGGTTCAAAAAGACCCTTCTATTGAGATTCTGCCTTTCCCATCCATCGCTGGAAAGATACGAAGGATGGGGGCCATGCACGTCGAGTTCGCAAAGGCATCCAACAGCGATTGCTACCACTGGAAGTCCCGCGGCCAATCCTTCCGGTGGCGTGACGCCAAAGCCTTCATCCAAGGAAGGTAGAACAAAAATATCCCGATCAGCCATTACTGAACTCAAATCATCTCGCCGGCCGAGGAAGGTGACTTGTGCTGAAGCTCCAAGCCTATGACGTTGCTGTTCCAAGGACTTTCGCAAACTACCGGCGCCAGCAATTTCCAGTCGAATGTCTGTGCGCCTGGCAGCAAGTAGCGCAAATGCTTCGTTCAGGTCACTCGCGGTCCACCGACCTCGAATAACGAGTACGTTTTGAACGGCAAGCTCACCATCGCCAATCCAGGGCGGATGCAAACAACAGTGCTCCGAATCTTCTCAAGCAAAGCGTGGGAAGAGTTTCTGAGCATTCCCGATCATCAAGCTATCCAGTAACTCGTCATTCTGAGATATCTGTGTATCAAGCATCTCTGCGAGCTTGACACACGCCATAGTAGGCGTGAAAGGCCAATCACTCCCGTAGAAGATGTGATCTGGATCTGCAACTCGAAATAGTGCGTGCAAAAGTTCAGGAAGCGGAGCGCCTGCAAGATCAAAATACAATTTGCGCAGCTCCGCATGTACGCTGGGCCTCTTGTCTGGTGCTCTGGCTTCAAACAATGAAATCATGAGATCAACTCTGTTCGCCAACACGGGAAGTGCTGCGCCTGCATGAGGTACTATTATCCGGATATTGGGAAAACGCATGGTCACGCCCGAGAGAATTAAGTGCGTGATTGTCCTGGTTGTTTCAAACATGAACTCCAGCATAGGCCTCGGGTAACCAAGCCCAACAGAACTGCAGCCGGTGCAACAGGGCGAAGTTGGGTGAATAAACATCACGGCATTGCGTTCATTGAGAGCCGAATAGAATGGATCCAGGCGCGCATCGCCCATATACATGCCATGATGATTCGATTGCACTCCGATTCCATCCGCCCTCAATGTATCCAGCGCAAAGCAGGCCTCGTCAATCGCGCTTTTCACATCCGGCAGAGGAGTTGTAGCAAACCATCCGAACCGCTCAGGGTGAGCATCGTGTAAACGAGCAGCTTCTTCGTTGACCTGGCGCGCGAGAGTTTGCGCGGCGCGATTGTCTCCGAAGTGAACGCCAGGAGATGAAATCGAGAGCAACGCTGAAGTGATCTGGAGGCGCCCCATCATCTCTAGGGCTTGTTCTTCACACCATCCTGGGATGCCGGCCATTCCATCAGGGCGGTCATGGCCCGCAACTATGAGTGCCTTTCGATAAAAGGAGGGTAAAAAGTGCGCATGGACATCTATTCTTTTGGGCGGCATCGGTCTTCCTTTTGGCGATTCTTGAAAGCTCAATTCGAGCAGTGTTCCAGCTTTTCGCGAGATTCTAGTTTGCCTGCGCGGTGGCGCGGCGCAACACCAGATCGGCGTTGATGGATTTGTATTCCTTGTCCAGCGAATATATCCACAAGAGGATTGCCATTACAACAAAGAGGCCCAGCGGAATATGGAGAAATAGAGTCTTGATCGCGGCCATGGCCGCCGGACTCTGTATTGATGCGCCAGCCTTATAATCCCCCCAACCCAAGACCCATCCGGTAATTGCTCCACCCAAACCCGCGCAAGACTTCATAGCGAAAGCCATAGTTCCAAACGTCAGCCCGTCGAGCCGGAAACCGGAGCGCCATTCTTCATAATCGATTACGTCTGCGATCATAGCAAAAAACGTGCCAAACAATGGCGCCACGCCAAGACCCTTCACGACGATGCCGATTGCAACGAACAAGTAACTCGTCGGCGCGATATACATAACTAGCTGACCGACGATTGCTATCCCAACTCCGACTAGTGCCGTATTCCGCTTGCCGAACTTCTTGATGATCGGACCTACCGCAATCATTCCGGCGACCTGCGCCGCAATGTGCATGGTCATCAGCGTCCCCACCAGTTCTGCGTTGTGCAGGTAGTAGTGGCAGAAATAAACATTCGCCTGGTAGAGTCCGAGAGTGATGAACTTTGCCATGCTCAAAATCATGAGTAGTAACCAATGCTTGTTGCAAATTAAGGACTTCATGCAAACAATGAAAGGCGGTCTTGTTTGCTGTCCCACTGGTATGATGCGCTCTTTAGTGAAGGTAAAACATATCAAAAGGAGGACAGTGGCCAGCGTTCCGAATCCGACAAATGTGAGTTGCCACCCCTTCTTTCCCCCTCCGAAATACTGTACTAAGGGTAGCGTCAGTGCGAATGAAAGGATGATTCCGCAGTTAGCCAAGATCATCCGGGTGATGTTTAGCATGGTTCGCTGGTGCCGATCCGAGGTGATCAAGGGCAACAAAACAGAGTAAGGATTGTCGATCATGGTGTAGATCACAGCGAAGGCCAGATTGTAAGTGACAAACGCGTAAATGAGCTTTCCGTGAGATCCCAGGTTGGGCACCGTGAAAAGTAGCATCGCCGAGAGACCAAATGGTACAGCCATCCCAAGCAGCCACGGACGACCTTTACCCCATCTGCTGTTGGTGCGATCCACGATCATCCCCATCACCGGGTTGAGCACGTCAAGGAGACGAGAGAAAAGCATCATGGTGCCGACAGTGGCAGCAGCGATGCCAGCGATGTCGGTGTAGAAATACACCATAAAAGCCGTAGCCGGGTTGAACACCATTTGCGTTGCAAAATTTCCGGAACCGTATGCGACCCTCTCGCTCAGACTTACCCGATCATTTGCTGAAATATCGATTGGCTTTGCGGGGCCACTGCATATTGGCATACGATTACTCTCCTCTACGTGTTGGATCTCATCTCTCCGATAAAAGCTGTAGCCGAACTGCCATGCGTAAACATCGCTTGGGTAAGAAAGCCCCGCGCTCACTGAGCCTCAAATCGTACATTTCACACCAAGCTTTCATTGAATCGATTGACCTCGCAAGTCGACTTTCTATCCCGGCGCGAAATCGTGAAATCGAGCGTATTACCAGAAGGAGAGCGGCTATTAGTGCGCTCACTTTCAATGCCGGGATAGAAATATGGAAAGCTCGCGCACAGTTATGGCGAATCTTTCGTATGAGTAGGTTCGTCGAGCGCGAGTTTGCCGTGAAGTGCTAACTGCTGCGGAAGATACTCATATGCGGTCTATTTCTTCAATTTACCGACAGAAGCCCGATCGTTGTTGTTTGGAGAGTCCGTCTGCGCCAAGGAGTTTTCCTGAGAAATTTTCAGACCTTCGATCTGAATGTTCAGGAACTTCTCAAAGTCGCGCATGCCTGCTCGCCACTCAGGATCAGGAGACGCCAGCCACCAACGAAGAGCGGCGGAAATAGCGAAGAAGACACTACGCGCGATAATGTTCGGGTCTTCAGTTGATTGAATTTCTCCGCATTGTTGAGCATCCTCAACTACGTCCTGGATGCCACGAATGAGGCGGGACCGGATGCCAAGATACTGCTCGAGATGAATTCCAGGCGTATGCGTCAGAATCTCGCTCAAAAGTATTCGAGACAGGAGGGGATCATTGCCGAAGAACCGGTAGTGGGGTTCTGTGATAGTCAGGATCTTCGCGCTGAAGCTCTGCCAAGGACGTGTCGCCGCAAGAGCCCTCTCAGTCAAGGATTCCATCTCTGAGTTAAAGATCAGGTAGATCAAATCCCGTTTGTCACCGATATAGTTGAACAAGGTCCCCAGGCCAAGACCCGCATCCGCAGCAATCTGACGTAGAGTCGTAGCTTCATAGCCCAGGTCGGCAAACAGCTTGCGCGCCGCCATGACAATCTTGTCTTGATTTTCCATCTTGGACCGCTCGCGAAGGCCGATCTCTTTTGTTCGTTTCGTGGTTCTTGCTAACTGCATTGCCATCGTAAACTCCGTTGAACCTGATTTAGCCGCACCTATTCTCACTCATGAGCGCGGAACGGACGCTCCCTGCACCAACAAACAAAACTGTCCCGGGACATTCGGGAAGGCGGGCTAGTCGTGTTTCGTCGACCATAGAAGAGCAAGATGAACAGCCCGTTTCGTTATGGAAGGCATCGCCTGCGATCATCACCTGCCACAAATCCGTCGCCGGGGCCCAAGTGTTCCAATGAAGCGACCAGTCTGCGCCGTGGCTGAAGTTCTCATGATTCATCGCTTCTTCTCTATGGCTTTGGCGTTACCGCCTCTTTGGCAGAGGTCGACGCCAGGTGAGCGGCAGCCCTGTCTTTCATTGTCTGAAGCGTGACGCCTGAATAATACTTTCCCGCGCGCACCACAGCATTGATCTTATGCAGGTTCGACACGCTTTCTATGGGATCTCCATCCAAAAGGACGAGATTGGCGTTCTTGCCAACCTCGACACTGCCTGCGGTCTTCTGCAATCCCATAAACTCTGCCCCATTCAGTGTCGTCATCTGCAGCACTTTGAGAGGCGAAAGGCCTGCCGCGGCGAGCTGATCGAATTCCTGATGCAACGAAAGGCCAGGAACTAGCCAGATTCCACCGAAGTCAGATCCCGTTAGCATCTTTACGCCCGAGTCGTCGAAGAGCTTGACTTCCTCTTGTTGGACTGCGGTGATCTGTTTAAGCGTTTCGCGATCCTGAGGTGTAAGCTCCGCTGTGAACTGCCGCGAGGCTTGGCCCCATAGTTGTTTGGTTACGACTGAAACGTAGCGCAGGTTGGGGTCTTCTGTGTAGACAGGATCGTCACCGAACTGTGACGTTCGCTCCCGGATTAGCGTTGGCACCAGCCATGTTCCATTCTCAACAAATACCTTAGCAGCGGTGCGGCACTTAGCTTCATTGTAGGTGTCGATAGCTCGTTGAAGATGAGTGAGGGATTCCGGGCCCGCTGCGAGAGAAGCCAGGATTGGCTCGGCGGTAATGAGCTGCATGCTCTTCTGGATCGCGTTCTTGGGCAAATTCGGTGGCAGTGAAGATGATGGGGTCTTTGCCAATTCATTGCGGATCATTGGTTCGGCAGTGGAGCAGCTAATCAGCAGCCTCTCTCCCGGACCAAGATGTTCGATTGAGCGCATGCCTGCTTTGCTCGCCCTGAGTGCATCCACACCCGGAGAAAGATGGCCAACGAACGGCAGGCCATCGCGTTTGGCTTCTTCAAGGGCGGCAAAAAAGACTTCGACACTGCCGTCGATTGTCTTGATGAAGTCTGCCCCGAGAGCCTTCTGTTTGTCCACCTCCGCGATTGCCTTCTCGGGTGTGTCAACATTGAACCGCAACAAAACATCACCGGGCATACCGAGCAATTCCGGAGCGTCTGGAGGAAGTTGCAGGCCTCCATCTATTCGCTGCTGAAGCAGGCTGTCGAAGGCCCCCATCTGCCTCCAACCCGTTATCCCATATGCCAGCATGACCACGAGATCATCGTCGCGGTCCGGGTAGTCTATGACGTGCGCGTGCATGTCCTGGAATCCGGGAACCAGGAACTTGCCCTCTGCTTTGACCAACTGGGCAGAGCCGACCGCTGCGATTTCTTCTTTTCGCCCGATCCAAGAGATCTTGCCGTCAACAATGACCACAGCCTGGTTTGATGTAAGTGCGCCTGTGTGGGTGTCGACAACCGTCACACCGCTCAGCACAAGTCCTCTGTCGACCTTGTTGGGTGTTGCATGCCCCATACCAATTCCACAGGTCAAGGCCAAAACCGAGCCCAGGAGAAGCCTGCAGGCTGCGCGCCGGAAGGAAATGGCTGGCCGCGTGCCCGCGCCCCCAAGCATGTGCGTCGCATCGAGTCTTCTTCCAAGATGTGACGTCATACACTTCTCTTTCTGGTGGGCGCGGCCTTTTGCTTGAGCGACAGGTCCTGCCCAACCGTTCCAACGGTTTACTTCGGCGGAAAAAGCCACATCACTAAAATGTGATCATGTTCGCAAATAACTATGCGGGGCGGATCGTCGTATTGTCAAGTACTGACCTCAAAAACCGTGCGAAAATCTTCTGGGTCGATTTCTCCTCGAATTTGTTGCCGGGACATGGATGGTCGGCGTTCAGCCTTAGAATACTGACTATAGATGGCGAATATCAATTTAGTTCATAAGAGTATGGATCGAGCAAGGTTGCGCTCTCCGTTAAATTAGCTTGACAAATCCACCGCTGTGGATTAACTATTTCTACCGCGAACATGTTCACATTTGTCGTACTGTCAAATCGCTAAGGAGAGGCTAAATGAAAACCGCATTAAACGAGTTCAATTTGCCGGCCGACAAGGCTGGCAGGAACATCGCCTTCTGGCTGAAAAGCCATCACACCTTGTCGGCGATCAAACGCCTTCCAATCGCCCCTGCACTTGCTCTCGTCTTGTTGGCTTCCACATTTATTGCCAACGCGCACGCACAGGTTGCTACCGGAGATATTCTAGGGACCGTCACTGACTCGACTGGGGCAACGGTCGCGAGCGCCTCTGTGACCGTGAAGAACCTTGGGACTGGGCTTTCTCGTTCACTGACCACCGCATCGGACGGAGAGTTCACATTCACTCAACTCTTGCCTGGTCGCTACGAAATCGACATCTCCGCCCCTTCCTACAAAACCCTCTCTATCCCAAACATTGTGCTCTCTTCTGGAGACCGCAACCGTGTCGATGGCAAACTGACGCTGGGAGAAGTCACGGAAACCGTTGAAGTGCAAGCAGCGGGTGGAGGTCTCCAGACCGATTCTTCAACCCTTAGCAGCTCCATCAACGAACAGGCCACGCAGGATCTTCCCTTGAATGGCCGCAACATAGTCAATCTGGTGCAACAGCAGGTAGGCGTGAATTCAGGCGTTCAGAATGGCGTAGGCGCAGGCAACCGTCCGGACGATCGACGTCCGACGTCCTCGGCCTCGGCGAATGGACAGGAAGAGCTATTCAATCTGTATCTGCTGGATGGCCTGGAAAATTCCGACAGGATCTCTGGTCTAATTGGTGTGCAGCCCTCTATTGACTCAATCGAAGAAGTGCGCGTAAACACTAATCTCTACAGCGCGGAATTGGGACGCACAGCCGGGGCTGTCATCTCAATTATCACCAAAGCCGGCACCAACACTATTCATGGTGGTGCTTATGAGTTCCTTCGCAACGACATCACTGACGCGAGAAACTACTTCGCCAACCCCTCGACCATCACTCGAAATCCAGAATTGCGCCAGAATCAATTCGGCGGCAGCCTCAGTGGCCCGATCGCAAAGAACAAGGCGTTCTTTTTCGGAGACTATGAAGGGTTCCGGCAAGTCGATGCGACAAACACGGTATATACCTCCACTGTGCCAACCCTCTTTGAGCAGAACAATCCGGGAAATTTCACCGATTTGCCAGGTGGCATCATCGTTACTCCTGATCCGACATCCCTGTCCTATTTCAAACTCTACCCGAAGCCAAACTCCGGATCCGCCACGGCTACCAGCAACAACTTCATTTACGATCCAGCGCGCACACAGCAAGCGAACACATATGATGCCCGCGTCGACGCCAATCTCAACCCAAACAACCTACTCTTTGCACGCTTCTCGTTCAACGGTGCAAATACATATATTCCGGGGCAATTTCCGCAGGTGAATGGAGTTTACCCAGGAGGGCAGATCGGTGGAACTTTTCCCGGTACCGCGAAGGAGCAAGCATATAGTTCCCAGGTTAATTACACTCATATCTTCAATCCAAGGATTTTGCTCGAGCTGCGTACAGGCTTTGGGCGCTTGGTTACCAACTCCTACGCTCTCAACGAAGGAAAGAATTTAAACAACACCGCCACATATTCGATACCCGGTGTGGACAGCTCTTATCTAACAACCGGCCTTGCGGTTATGAACATCCCCGGCTATACGCCTCTTGGGGACGATATCTATCTGCCGATCCAACGCACCCAGAACACGTTCCAAAACAATGGTGCGGTTACCATCACAAAAGGGCCGCACACGATAAAGTTCGGCGCCGGTCTTACACGTCGTCAACTGTCGCTATTCCAGAGTCCTTTTGGTACTGGAATGTTCGTCTGGGTTTTGGGCGGTAATGCTACGGGAGACATGGAGAGCTTCGTCAAAGGTGGGCCATACGTTTATACACGAACCACCCAGCTTGTCACGATTCCCCTCCGGATTTGGGAACCAAGTGTTTTTGCACAAGACGACTACCGCGTAAATCAAAAGCTTACAGTCAATGTTGGAATACGGTATGACATTTTTACCGCGCCATCTGACCCCCTTGGAAATTACGCCAACCCGGATCTTTCGACGGGGCAACTGGTTGTGAGTAATACCGGCGGTGTTAAAACGCGCCATACAAACTTTGCTCCGCGCGTCGGGTTTTCAGCATCGATTACGCCAAAGACCGTTCTCCGTGGCGGGTTTGGCCTTACGTTCTTTCCGACAGATGTCCAACAGGCACTCCCGTTATGGAATCCTCCAAATACATATTCCACGGGATCGGTACGAGTTACTACCAAACTTTTGTCGGCAGGTATCCCTGCGCCGGTTGTCCCATCGACAACTACCATTACCGGGGCCCTCAATGCTAAACCTTTCAACTACCATACCGGCTACTCAGAGCAATTCAATTTAAACCTCCAACGGGATTTTGGGGGATACGTTGTTTCGATTGGTTATGTGGGTGAACTGGGGAAACATCTGGTTCAGCAGGTAACAAACATTGATCTACCGGCGCCCTCGGGCAACAGCACCGTAGGGCCGCTTCCATACGCTGCACAATTTCCAAACGTGAATGCTATCCAACAATTTCTCGACGAGGGCTTCTCGAAATACCACTCCTTGCAGGCTAATGTCGATAAACGGGTAGCAAAAGGCCTGAACTTCAACGCGAACTACACCTGGGCTCATGGACTTGATGACCTGAACAGCGGTTCAGCCTTCGTAGGCTCTCCATACGGCCTGTTGCCGACAAAGCTCAACAAGTACGACTATGGTAATGCTGCTCAGGATATTCGCAGCCGCCTTGCGATGACTGCAAATTACACTATTCCCAAGTTCAATATGGAACACATCGCCGGCACAATCCTTAACGATTGGAAGGTCAACGGTCTAGTCTTCTGGCAGACTGGGTCGGCTTTTACAGTATCGAGCTCAGCTCCCCAGATCAATCTCGGCCTCGGTGATCACCTTAAAACCGGCCACTTGTGGTCACTTCAAAACCGGCCACTTTGGATGGCCTGAGACGTGATTGTGTTACCTTGCGGCGAGGTAGATTTGCAAGGTGCGGTTTCAGTGGTTGCAGTTAGGTCCCGTTTTCAAGCCTTCCTGATGCGTGTTAAGGTTGTATTCGCTTCGCCGGGG
>JARLJJ010000062.1 GCA_031291275.1 Formivibrio sp. | reverse complement strand
TACTGGGGTGGATGATGGGGCTCGAACCCACGACAACAGGAATCACAATCCTGGACTCTACCAACTGAGCTACATCCACCACTGAAACAGCTTGTTGCAGCAATATTAGCAGCAACATTTAGAACTGACCGGATGGGCTTTCAACTTGCCGGAGGCTGGCGCACCCGACAGGAATCGAACCTGTAACCTACGGCTTAGAAGGCCGTTGCTCTATCCGGTTGAGCTACGGGCGCTCATGAAACTTGGTTCGCGACGCCATGGTTCTATAAAAAAGGTGGTCGGGGCGGTGGGATTCGAACTCACGACCCTCTGCTCCCAAAGCAGATGCGCTACCAGACTGCGCTACGCCCCGACGAGAGGCGGAAATATACGCGGGGGAGAACCAGTCGTCAAGGTCGGTAAATGTATTTACATTGAGCATTGGCGTTTTCGATGCGAAAATAGCCGACTTTTCACGTACCCATTCACCGGAGCTTCCGCATGACCGCACAAATTCTCGACGGCCGGCAAATTTCTGCCGAGATCGTGGCTGACGTCCGGGCCAAAGTCGATGCGCGGTTGAAGCAAGGATTTCGCGAGCCCTGTTTGGCGGTGGTATTGGTCGGTGAAGACCCCGCCTCGCAAGTGTATGTCGGCAACAAAAAACGCCAGTGCGTCAATGCGGGCATTCGCTCCATTGCCTATGATTTGCCGGCGACGATGGCCCAGGACGAGTTGCTGGCGCTGGTGGCGCGGCTGAATGCCGATGACGAAATCGATGGGGTTCTGGTGCAGTTGCCTCTGCCTGAGCATATCGATGCCGAAGCGGTGCTGGAAATGATTGATCCGCGCAAGGATGTGGATGGATTTCATCCCTACAACATGGGTCGACTGGCGCTGCGCCTGCCGCAGCTGCGGCCCTGCACGCCGCGCGGCGTGATGACGCTGCTGGAGCGCACGGGTATCCCGATCAAGGGGTTGGATGCCGTGGTGGTGGGTGCTTCCAATATTGTAGGGCGTCCGATGGCGCTGGAGTTGTTGCTGGCCGGTGCCACGGTCACCATCTGCCATCGTTTTTCCAAGGATACGCCGGGCAAGGTGCGCGGAGCCGATATCGTCGTGGCCGGTGTGGGCAAGCCCAATCTGGTTAAGGGTGACTGGATCAAGCCGGGCGCGATCGTCATCGATGTCGGGATCAACCGGCTGGAAAACGGCAAGCTGTGCGGCGATGTCGAGTTCGAGGCGGCAAAAGAGCGCGCAAGCTGGATTACTCCGGTGCCGGGAGGCGTGGGCTTGATGACCGTGGCTACGTTGATGCAGAACACCTTTGATGCCGCGGTGGCACGCAATCCATGATTCCTTCCCGATTAAAATTGCGCAGCGTGTTTATTGAATGCGCGACTCGAATTTACTCTTGATGCCGGCGCCCATGTTATGAGGCCAGCATCTTTCAATACCAAGGTCATTCCATGTTTCTAAAAGACGCCCCCATCGTCGAAAACGTTGAAATCAAACCGCATAATTTCTTGATGACGTTTGTCGATGCCGAAATTGCAGCAAAAAGTCGCATTGGCCAGTTTCTTGAGCTGAAAGCCGGCGGGTTGGAAAACCTGTTGCGCGTGCCGATCAGCATCGCACGCGTGGAGGGCGACCGGATTTCGATTCTTTACCACGTGGTGGGTAATGGCTCCGAAGTCATGTCCAAAATGCGCGTCGGGGAGTCGATCAGCGTGCTTGGGCCGTTGGGTAACGGTTTTCCGCTGGATATCCCGGCCGAGAAGGAAATCCTCTTCGTCGCGGGCGGCATCGGCTTCGGGCCTTTTCCGTATGCGATGGATACCTTGCCGAACTGGAAGCTGTTCTACGGCATCCGCAACGATGCGCAACTGCTGCTGCAGGACGAGATTGCGGCGCTGGAAAAAGCCGGCAAGGCGTTTGTGGCGACCGATGATGGCAGTTACGGCACGAAAGGATTCGTGACCGATTTGCTCGATGCCTACTTGAGCCAGGATGCCGGCAACAAGGTGATCTTCTGCTGCGGCCCGAATCCGATGATGAAGCGTGTGTGTGAAGTGGTGGCCAAGCATGGCGTCGAGAGCCATATCTCGATGGAAGATTACATGGGCTGCGGCATCGGCATCTGCGTTGGGTGCGTGCGCAAGATTCGCGATGCCAGCAAGCCGGATGGATGGGAGCACAAGAAAGTCTGCAAGGATGGCCCGGTGTTCAAGGGGGAGGATATCCTGTGGAACTAACTAACGTGAACAAGCCGGATCTGCGCGTCAAACTCGGTGATGTTGAACTGTCCAATCCGATCATGCTGGCCTCAGGCACCTGCGGTTACGGCGACGAGCTCGAGGACTACATCGACCTGAACCGTCTCGGCGGCATCTCGGTCAAGGGGACGACGCTGGAAGAGCGCCAGGGCAACCCGATGCCGCGCATTATCGAGACCTACGGCGGCATGATCAATGCAATCGGTTTCCAGAACGTTGGCATTGAGCGCTTCATTGCCGAAAAGTACCCGTACCTGAAAAAAATCGGTGCGCGCACCTTTGTGAATATCACGGCCAATTCTGTCGAGGAATTTGGCCTGCTGGCCGCCAAGGTTGATACGCTGTCGGAAATCGCCGGGGTCGAAGTCAATATTTCTTGCCCGAATATCAAGAAGGGCGGCATCAACATGGGCACCGATCCGTTTGCAGCAGCCGAAGTGGTCGCGGCGGTGCGCAAGGCGACCGCGAAGCATGTGATGGTGAAGCTCACGCCCAACGTGACCGATATCAAGGTGATCGCCCGGGCTTGCGAAGATAGCGGCGCGGATTCGATTTCGCTGATCAATACCTTGGTCGGCATGGCGGTGGATGTCAAAACACGCAAACCCAAGATTGCCAACGTGATTGGCGGCTTGTCCGGCCCTGCGATCAAGCCAGTGGCGGTGCGTCTGACCTGGGAAGTGGCGAAAACTGTCAAAATTCCCGTGGTGGGGATGGGGGGCATCACTTGTCTGGAAGACGCCCTGGAGTTCCTGATCGTCGGGGCGAGCGCGGTACAAGTCGGGACAGCCAATTTTTTCAATCCGAAAGTCACCATGGAAATCATTGATGGATTGGAGAAATTCATGATCGAGAATGGAATTGCCAAGGTTTCCGATATCGTCGGAACGTTGAAACTGGGCTAAGCATTTTTCTCTTGTAAATAAAGCGTATATAACTGATTTTGCTAATGTTATGTCGCCAATGTGGTTGATTGGGAATAAGTGCAAGCGGATAATTCGCAACTAATTAATCAATGGGTTGTTTGGGCGGGGTGCTTCGAGCGCCCCGTTTGCAACTGGAGGCATCATGGATTTGCAACATTATCTGCTACTGCTGATTGGCGCAGTGCTGGTCAATAACGTGGTGCTGGTGCGCATCCTTGGCCTGTGTCCGTTCATGGGGGTTTCCAAAAAGCTGGAAGCGTCGATCGGCATGGGCATTGCCACGACTTTCGTATTGACTTTGGGCTGTGGTTCGTCCTGGCTACTCGACCAGTTGCTGCTGGTCTGGCATTTGGAATACCTGCGCACGTTAGGTTTTATCGTGGTGATTGCGGCCATTGTGCAATTCACCGAGATGTTCATTCACAAAACCAGCCCGGTGCTCTACCAAGTGCTGGGCATCTACCTGCCGTTGATTACGACCAACTGCGCCGTGCTGGGCGTGCCGCTGCTGAATGTTTCGCTCAAGCACAATTTGCTGGAGTCGCTGGTGTTCGGTTTTGGCAGCGCCTTCGGTTTTTCGCTAATCTTGATCCTGTTTTCGGCTATTCGCGAACGGCTTGATGGTGCAGATGTGCCCGAAAGCTTTAAAGGCACCCCGATTGCCTTCATGACGGCTGGGCTTATGAGCTTGGCGTTCATGGGTTTTGCCGGATTGGTGAAGTGAGACTGCGATGACCGTATTTGTTGAAGCTCTCATGATCATGGTCGCGTTGGCGCTGCTGCTGGGTGCAGTGTTGGGTTTTGCTGCGATCAAGTATAAGGTCGACGAAGATCCGCTGGTTGACCAGATCGATGAAATCCTGCCGCAAACCCAGTGTGGCCAGTGTGGTTATCCTGGCTGCAAGCCGTATGCCACGGCGCTGGCTGCCGGCGAGGCCGAGATTAACCTCTGTGTGCCAGGTGGCAATGAAGGCGTGCGCAAACTGGCAGACTTGCTCGGTAAGGACTTTGTGCCGATGGGTGGCGAAGCGGCCGTGGAAAAGCCTAAAGCCTGGGCTGTAATTGATGAAAATATCTGCATTGGCTGCACTTTGTGCCTGCAGGCTTGCCCGGTCGATGCCATCCTCGGTAGCGCCAAACACCTGCACGTGGTTTTGCAGTCCGAGTGCACCGGTTGCGAGTTGTGCCTGGCACCCTGCCCGGTGGATTGCATTTCGATGCAACCGGTTCCGGAAACGCTCATTAGTTGGAAGTGGCGTTACCCGGTCATTCCGCTCAAGGTCAAGCAATGAAGCTGAATAAAAGAAACGTCATTTCTTTCCATGGCGGGGTCCATCCGCCTGAAAACAAGCATCTGTCGAGTGATGCGGCGATTGCACCTGCGCCTTTGCCTTCAAAGCTGGTCGTGCCGCTGTTGCAAAGCATTGGCAACAAGGCTCGTTTGTTGGTGAATGTGGGTGACCATGTGCTGAAGGGGCAGTGCATCGGCGCGCCGGATGGTGCAATTTCAGTAGCGGCGCATGCTCCGACTTCCGGTGTGGTAACAGCGATCGGGCTGGCGCGGTTGGCGCATCCTTCGGGTTTGTCCGAGATGGCCGTGACGATCGAGCCGGATGGCGAAGACCGCTGGATCGCGCGCGCACCCTATAACTGGCGCCATGCCGAGTTGCGTTCGGTTCGTGAATATTTGCGCGATATGGGGGTGGTCGGGCTTGGAGGGGCGATCTTTCCATCGCATCTTAAATTGACCGAAAAGGGCAAGGTTCATACGCTGATCGTCAACGGCGCCGAGTGTGAACCCTTTATCACTTGTGATGATCGCATGATGCGAGAGCGCTCGGCCGGCATTCTCGCCGGTTCGGGCATTGTGCTGGAGCTGCTCGGCGCCAAGGTCGCGTTGATTGGCATCGAGGACAACAAGCCCGAAGCCGCTGCGGCGATGCGCGAGGCGATCAAGACCTGCGGTTTTCCGGCCGAAGTCGTTGTGGTGCCGACCTTGTATCCCTCCGGCGCGGCCAAGCAATTGATTAATCTGCTAACCGGCATACAGGTGCCCTCAGGGGTGCGCTCCACCGATATGGGCGTGCAGTGTTTCAATGTCGGCACACTGTACGCGATCTGGCGTGCGCTGGAGTTCGGTGAACCGGCGATTTCGCGCGTAATTACCTTGACCGGTAATGTGTCACGGCCTGGTAATTATGATGCCTTGATTGGCGCGCCGCTGAATGAGTTGCTGCAGTTGGCTGGGGTGAATCCTGGCAGTGTGGGGTATCTCTATGGCGGGCCGATGATGGGGTTTGAGTTGCCCGAGCTGGATATCGGTCTTTCTAAAGCCGGTAACTGCATCATCGTGGAAAAAGCAGCCGATTTCCCGGACAAGCCGCAGGAAATGCCTTGCATCCGTTGCGGCAAGTGCGCTGAAGCTTGCCCGATCGAACTGCAGCCAATGGATCTCTATTGGTTCGCGCGCGGCAAGCGTTTTGATAAATCCCAGCAATGGGAGTTGTTTGATTGCATCGAATGCGGCGCCTGCGCCTACGTCTGTCCGTCGAATATCCGGCTGGTTGATTATTTCCGCTATTCCAAGTCGGAAATCTGGGCTGAAGAACGCCAGCGCAAGGAAGCCGATCGTGCGCGTCAGCGTCATGAATTCCGTCAATTCCGCGAAGAGCGTGAAGCGCGCGAAAAAGCCGAACGTCTGGCAGCCAGGGCTGCAGAGAAACATCAGGCCTCAGTCAGTTCGGGCGATCCGGCTGATGCGGAGCGTGCAGCAAAAATCAAGGCGGCCATGGAACGCGCCGCTGCAAAGCAGGCCGATGTGGCGGTTGAGGCCGTAACTCCGGCATCCGAGCCGCAAGTCGCGCTGGACCCGGAAAAAGCCGAACGGATCCGCGCGGCGATGGAAAAACGCGCGGCGGAAAAAGCGGCTGCGGACGCGATGAGTCCGGAAGAAAAAGCGGCAAAAGAAGCAGAAAAGCAGGCCAAGATTATGGCTGCGCTTGAGCGTGCTGCTGCCAAGAAGGCCGGCCAGAATGAAAACAAGACCGAGTAACGCATGAAAACATCTCCCTTCGTTGCCCAGCCCATGCCCTTGCAGACCGTCATGGTCAAGGTCATCACGGCGCTGGTTCCTGGCGTGCTGCTGGCAGTATGGGCCTTTGGCATCGGCGTGTTGGTGCAGATCGCACTGGCCATCGTCGTTGCACTTGCGACCGAAGCCGCCTGCCTTAAGTTGCGCAATTACCCGCTCAAGCCTTTTCTTACCGATGGTTCGGCTGTGGTCACCGCCTGCCTTCTGGCGCTGTCGATTCCGCCGCTGGCACCGTGGTGGCTGATCGTGCTCGGTACCTTTATCGCCATTGGCTTTGCCAAGCATCTCTATGGCGGGCTGGGCCAGAATCCATTCAATCCGGCCATGGTCGGTTTTGCCGTGCTTATTGTGTCATTCCCGGCTCAAATGTCGCGTTGGGCTGCACCGCGGGCATTAGCTCAGCCTGATCTGGGTGCGCTGGCGCAAGTGGTCTACATTTTTACTGGCCACTTGTCGCAGGCCTTCGATGCCGTGGCTTCGGCCACGCCGCTCGATACCATCCGTACCGGTTTGTTGCAACATGGCGCTCTGCGCGACATCCTCAAGGCGCCGCTGTTCCATGTGGGCGGCGGCCCGGCGCAGCAGTGGATTTCTCTCGGCTTCTTGGTCGGCGGCCTTTACCTATGGCGGCACAAGGTGATCAACTGGCGCTTGCCGCTGGCATTCATCGCAGGTCTTGGCCTGACCGCAACGGTTTTTTGGCTGGCCGACTCGGCACATTACATGTCTCCGTTGTTCCATCTAGTGACCGGCGGTGCCATGTTGGGCGCGTTCTTTATCATTACCGACCCGGTCACGGCGCCGACCACGCCGTTAGGGCAGTTTATCTTTGCTGGGCTGTCCGGGATGCTGGCTTACCTGATTCGCGTGCTGGGCAATTATCCCGACGGCGTGGCGTTTGCCGTGCTGATCTTGAATATCGCAGGTCCGTTTATCGACCAATACACGCAACCCGCTGTATTCGGCCGCAAGAAGAAAGGGGCCAAAGCATGAAGGCGATGTTTGCCAATGGCGCACGTGGTGCCGTGATTCTGGCGGCCTTTTCTCTCGGATTTACCGCGTTGATGGCCGGCACGTACTGGCTGACGGCGGAGAGCGTGCACAAGAACGAAGAAGCGGCGCGTACCCTCTTGATTGCGCAAACGCTGCCTGCCGGTAGCTACGACAACAACCTGCTGGCGAGTTCCATTGCGCTGACGCTGGAACAGTCGCGCCGGCTGGGCAATGACGAAGTTACTCAGGTGTACCAAGCCAAGCAGGGCGGCAAGACCGTGGCGGCGGTGCTGGAAGCCGTTGCGCCCGATGGCTATGCCGGCAAGATCAAGTTGCTGGTTGCGGTCGGCAGCGATGGCCGTACGCTCGGCGTGCGCGTCGTGTCGCACAAGGAAACGCCGGGTCTGGGCGATTACATCGATGCGGCCAAGTCGGACTGGATCTTGCAGTTTGACGGCAAATCGCTGTCTGCGCCGCCGGCCGATCGCTGGAAAGTGAAAAAAGATGGCGGTGCATTTGATTCGAATGCCGGCGCGACGATCTCGCCGCGTGCGATGGTCAAGGCAGTGAAAAACACGCTGGAATTCGTGCAGGCCAACCCGGCCCTCTTCAAGTGAGCATGGACCCAGTAAGGAGAACAGCATGATTACTCTCGACGAAACACGGCAGATCAGCAATAACGGTATCTGGAAACAAAACCCCGGCGTGGTGCAGATCCTCGGCATGTGTCCGACGCTGGCGATGACCACCACCGTGGTCAATGGCGCGAGCCTTGGCATTGCCACCGCGCTGGTGATGCTGCTCTCGGGCGGCGCCGTGGCGCTGATGCGCCAGTGGGTGCCGCATGAACTGCGCAACCCGGTCTATATCCTGATCATCGCCGCGCTGGTGACCATGGTCGAATTGGCAATGAACGCTTATATGCACAGCCTGTACCTGGTGCTGGGCATTTTCATTCCGCTGATCGTGACCAACTGTCTGGTGCTGGCGCGTGCCGAGGCGTTTGCTTCCAAGAACGGCGTGGTGCAGTCGGCACTCGATGGTTTCATGATGGGCATCGGCGCGACGGCCGTGCTGGGTTTGCTCGGTGGCATCCGTGAGGTGCTGGGCAAGGGAACGCTGTTCACCGGTCTGGATCTGGTATTTGGCCCGGTGGCTAAGAACTGGGTAATCCACGTGGTTCCGGCCGAGTGGAACTACCAGTTCTTGATTTCCATCCTGCCGCCCGGTGCATTCATTGGCCTCGGTTTCCTGGTGGCTGGCAAGATGGCGCTGGACCGTCGCGCCGAAGCCAAAGCGCGCGCACTGCCCGCCAAGCCACAGACACTGGCGGCCTGAACATGAATGCAGCCAAGCGCCAATTGTTTTTCCAGCGCTTGGCCGATCTTGATCCGCATCCGGTAACCGAGCTTGACTATGCCAGCCCGTTCGAGCTGCTGACGGCGGTTCTCTTATCCGCTCAGGCAACCGATGTGGGTGTCAACAAGGCCACCAAGCGCCTGTTCCCGGTAGCCAATACGCCGGAAAAGATCCTCGCGCTGGGGCAGGAAACACTGGAATCCTACATCGCCACGATTGGCCTGTACCGCAACAAGGCCAAACATTTGCTGGAAACGTGTCGAATATTGATCGCGCAACATGGCGGCGAAGTACCGCACAGCCGCGAAGCGCTGGAAGCCTTGCCCGGCGTGGGGCGAAAAACGGCTAATGTCGTGCTCAATATCGCTTTCGGCGAACCCACCATCGCCGTCGATACGCATATTTTCCGCCTGGGTAATCGCACAGGCCTGGCGCCTGGCAAGGATGTGGTCGCGGTGGAGCAAAAGCTGCTGAAAGTGGTTCCTGCAGAATTCCGTCAGCATGCACACCACTGGTTGATCCTGCATGGCCGCTATGTCTGCAAGGCGCGCCGCCCGGAGTGCTGGCGCTGCGTGGTCAATGATGTTTGCGATTACAAAAACAAGGAACTGACACCGCCCAACGGGCGTTGATTCGGGCGAATCTCATGCCTGTGCCAGCGGCAGATTGATTTCAACACACAGACCGCCACTGGCGCGATTACGGGCATGAATCCGGCCGCCGTGTGCAGTAATGATTCGGCGTGCAATTGCCAGCCCCAGTCCATGGCCGTTACCGACAGGGTTCTCCCCGCGATAGAACGGCTCAAAGATCGCTTCCAGCTCGTTTGGCGCGACGCCATTGCCTTCATCCAGAATCAGCAGGGTCAGGATGTTTTCCCCTTCATTTTTTCTAATTTGAATGTGAACGCAACCTTCCTGCGGGGAATGACGAATGGCATTGCGCAATACATTGTCCAGAGCGCGATGCAGTAGTTCGGGTTGCCCGTTCAATACTGCTTCTGCGCATTGATCCACAACCACTTTGCGACCGTTGGCATCGGCCTCGAAGCGCGCATCTTCCTCAATTTGGGTAATCAGCTGCGAAACCACGATGACCTCGGTGTCATTTCTGCTGGCGCCCACTTCCAGCCGGGATAGCGAGAGCAGTTCTCCCACGAGCAGATCCATGCGTTCGCTTTCCCGCTCGATCCGTTCCATCGAGGCTTCGAGCTTGTGTGGCTGTTGCCGTGCCAGGCCCACTGCAACTTGCAGGCGGGCCAGAGGGGAACGGATTTCGTGCGATACATCGTGCAGCAAGCGGCGTTGCCCTTCCATCAATGCTTGCAGTTGTCCCACCATATGATCGAAATCGCGCCCAAGGTCGGCGAGCTCATCCCGACGGCGTCCCATGGCCGGAGCGATGCGCGTGTCAAGATGGCCTTGCGATACGTTTTCAAATGCAAAGCGCAGGCTGCGGATGGGCTTGGCGAAATACCAGGCTAGCAAGATGGCAAACAGTAGGCTGGCAATCAGTGCAGTTGCGAGCGGAATCATCGGCAGGAAGTGCTCACCGCCAGGCGGTGGTCGGTTTAAGGAAGGTGATGGTAGTTCACCGGCGGGATAGTGTTCGGTGAGGGGCGTGAAGAGCAAGTATTGTTTGTTTGTCGATGGTGACGAAGCAAGGAGCACCGTGGGTCGATTGCTTGGCTTACTCAACACCGTTCTTGCCTGGGCCAGCATGGCGGGATTGACGGGGCGTTGCAACAAATCGTGCCCTTGCTCATCGATGGCCATGATCTGGTGACGAGCATTTTTTTGCAGCAGGGCATGCAATGCTGCCTGACCTCCGAACTCGAAAGTGAGTGCAGCCGATTCCACGAGCATCGAGGCTGGTGGACTCTGGTCGAGCGTGGTCAATGCTCTGCTCAGACTGTGATCTCTCACCCAGAAGGCAGCACCAATGCCCAAGGTGGCGGTCAACTGTGCCAGCCAGATAAAAAAGAAGAATTTCCAGAACAGACGGCCCATCAGTTCTCCAGCAAGAATTGGTAGCCTTGGCGGTAGACTGTCTGGATATAGGATCGCCCGTCGGGCATGACCCCCAGTTTGTGGCGGATGCTCGACAAATGGACATCAATGCTGCGGTCAAAGCGGGTGAGTGGCCTGCCCAAGCCTTGTTCGGACAGGATGGCTTTGCTGACCGGACGCCCGGCATGGCGTGCCAGTACTTCCAATAAGTTGAATTCTGTACTGGTCAATTCCAATGCTTGCCCATCCCATTCGGCCCGGCGTTGCTCGGGACGAATACTCAAAGGGCCTGCAACCAGCGGATCGCCTGAAGAATTGCTGGGTTCTGGTGCTTGCATGCGCCGCAAAATAGCCCGGATACGCGCGGTGAGTTCACGTGGCGTACAAGGCTTGGGTACATAATCATCGGCACCCAATTCCAATCCAACGATGCGATCAGTGTCATCGCCCCGCGCTGTCAGCATCAAGACGGGGACGGTGCTTTTGCCGCGGATGCGCCGCAGTACTTCGATACCGTTCAGGCGCGGCATCATCACATCCAGTACGACAATCAGATACTGGCCGGAGAGCGCCTCTGCCACGCCAGCTTCGCCATCATGCACAGCAGTCACGCTAAAGCCTTCCTGAGTCAGGTAATCCGCCAACATGCCGGCTAGTTCAATATCATCGTCAACCAATAAAACCCGGGTCATTGTTCTGTTTTCCTGTTTTTCATCAGGGGATCATAACCAAGAGGGATGCAGATCGTTAATCCTATTAGACCATCTTTACACAGCTTTACAGCTCGGTTGCGATGCAAGCGGGCATTTGCAGGGATTTACTCGCGGTTAACACTGCTTTACCCGCAGCGTGCCCAGAATGAATGCTGTTGTTTTGCAGGCATCCGCCTGCCATTCTTGGGAGATTCATGATGGATAAAAGCAAATTTTTCAGAAGCAATACCCTGATTGCCGCTTGTCTGGTGGCCACTTTATCGTTCGCGGTACAGGCTGCGCCATCACAAGGCGAGATGCCAAATACAGCAGGGTGTGCCATGCCGCCGCCTTCGTTTGCTATTGGGCATCGGGGCGTTGACCAAGAAATGGATCATCCCATGCAGCTGTTTTTCCTGCACGATGTGGAGCTCACTGAAGCACAACGCGATAAAATTTTTATGATCCAGCATGACCAGGAACCTGCAGTCCGTATCAAGAGTCGGGCGATTCGCGTCGCACAGGACAAGCTTCAGGCGCTAACTTGGTCAGCTCAATATACGGATGCCAAAGCCCGTGTGCTGGTCGAGACCGCCTCTGCCGAAATGAAAGAGCTAGCACTGTTGCGTGCGCATGCCGATCAGATGATTTATGCCCTGCTGACGCCCGATCAACGCGAACAAGTCAATCAAATGTTGTCGGATCAAGGGGGGGCGTCGGCAGGAGAGATGCAAAGGCAGCATCCTGGTATGCCCGGAAGCCACCCGGAAGTACGCACTCGCTGAACGAATACAGCGGACAATGCATTGGGTGATGCCAGTGGCGCAGGCATATGGCGATGTTGGTCAGGATACGGGGTCGGCGTGGCCGGCGGGAGCAAGTCCACTTTCCGCGCTGGCATAAGGCGTGGTGAACAGTCAGGGCCGACTTTATGTCGGCTGCCTGCTTACTCCTTGACCTGCAAGGGCGGTGCGGTATTAACGAAATGTTCACCATCGATCAGTCGCTGGAACATCTGAGGGTCTTTCCATTCGGTTTTGCATTGCTCGGAAAACACGATATCTTCCAGCCGAATTACTCCCATCCGCTCATTGTTGGCATCTTCGCGGAAGGCTTGGGCATAACCTGTTTCGGTTTCATGGGCGATGATCGAGTGCAGCCGCACCAATCCTTCACCATTGGCCATCACGGTCTGGCGCAGAATGGCGTCGATGACCACGAAGAATAACCGGGCAAACTGTTCTGCTGACGGTGAAACCGGCATGGCGATCCACCGTGCAGAAAACTGCTGACACAAGCGGATGTACTCCGGATCATCCTTGTCCCAAAAGCAAATGGCATGATCGAAGGCATCAACGATGTCACGGATCGACCCCTTCATCAGTCCGAAGTCATAGACCATCTGACCGTGATCGAGCGCATGCGCCTCCAGCAATACTTCCACTTTATAACTGTGGCCGTGGATGGAGGTGCTGCAGCGCAGGGATGAACAATTGCGCACGATGTGCGCACTTTCAAAGCGGAATAGTTTACGGATCAGCATGATGTCACGGTTTTAACAGACTCTGCATCATGCGCGCAAGCGGGATGATGCAGTGGCGAATCGGACCCCTGTGTACACGCTTCCGTGTCAAATGTGATATTCGTGTGGTTGATACGCGATTCCGGGGGCGTTTTGGGCGATGCCGCCTCTATTGCGTGACTAACCCCGCAAGCGAATCTCTAATCCAAACCGCGCTCGGCTGGAAAAAATACTGAAAACTCACTTCCTTCGCCCAATCGGGATTGAACGACCAGACGCGCTTGGTGGCGTTGCAGCACATGTTTGACAATAGCCAAGCCCAGGCCCGTTCCGCCGGTGGCGCGAGAGCGGCCACGGTCAATGCGATAAAAGCGTTCAGTGAGACGCGGGACGTGTTCTGGGGCGATGCCGATGCCGGTATCCCGTACTGTGAATACGGGCTGGTCGCCCCGTTTTTCCCAGAGCAAGCCAATAGTGCCGCCTTGTGGGGTATAGCGGATGGCATTGGATACCAAATTGCCAAAAGCAGAATGCAGCTCGTCATTGTTGCCTATTAGCCGAAGCGGAGCGACGGTTTCTATCAGTATCTTGTGGCGGCCCTGAGAAAGACCTTCTGCTTCTGCCCGCAATACCTGCAGCATTTGCGGAACGTTGACGTCATCCTCTTTCAATTGCTGCCCGCTTTCTAGGCGCGATAGTGCCAAAAGGTCATCGACCAGACGCTGCATGCGGCCAGTTTGTTCAAACATCAATTTCAGGTGCTGTTCGCGGGTCACTGGGTCAACGTCTGGCATATCGAGCATGGTTTCAATAAAACCACCAATGACAGTCAGGGGTGTGCGTAGCTCGTGTGAAACGTTGGCCACGAAATCACGGTGCACTGTCTGTACCCGATCCAGCTGGGTAATATCGCGCGAGAGCAGCAATTTGCGATTGGAATCGAAAGGGACTAATTGAATCGTTAGTACTTGTTCCAAGGGGCGAGGCATGCGCAGAACCAGCGGTTGGCTGAAATCCTGTTCGCGCAGGTATTCGCGCAAAGCGGGAGCGCGGAGCAAATTGGTGAGTTGTTGACTCACGTCCGCCTGGCGGTTGAGTCCAAGATGGCGCGCGGCTGCCGGATTGCACCATTCGATACGGTCGTGTTCATCCAGCATCACCATTCCGTCCGGCATGGCTTCACTGGCGCGTTGAAAGCGATCGAGTGTGGCGGAAAGTTGATTTTTGCGTTTTTGCTGGTTTCGTACCAATTCATAGATACGGTCAAACGCTTCACGCCAAAGCAGAAAGCCGCGTGGTGCGGAATCCAGCGTGGGTGCCTGTAGCCAGAAGTTGAGTCGTCCCAGGTTGATCAGGTGATAGAGCAACAAGGCACCAATAATGACAAGTGCCAGAAGCATGCCGGTCTGTACCCCGGCAATTGCGCCGACAAACAGTGCAATGAGGGTGAGGGCAGAGTAGAAAATAAGCGAGCTTAGCCAATGCATAAATGTATTCAATGTTAACTGGCAGAAAAACGATAGCCAGTGCCACGCACTGTCTGAATCAAGCTGTCATGGCTGCTGGCTTCCAGCTCGGCGCGCAAGCGACGGATATGCACGTCAACAGTGCGTTCTTCGACAAACACATGATCACCCCATACTTGATCAAGCAGCTGGGTGCGGGAGTGCACTCGTTCGGCATGGGTCATAAAAAAGTGTAGTAAACGAAATTCAGTTGGCCCTAGCTCGATGGGATTGCCTTGTACCGTTACCCGATGGGTGACAGGGTCGAGACGCAACCCTTTCACTTCTACCGGATCGTCGGTCGCTTCAGGAGAGCGGCGGCGCAGGACGGCTTTGATGCGTGCCTGTAATTCGCGTGGGCTGAATGGTTTGGTGATGTAATCATCGGCGCCGGTATCCAGTCCGACAATTTTATCCGATTCATCCGAGCGAGCAGTCAGCATGATAAGCGGGATCTGTTTAGTGCGATCATCGGCCCGCAATTTGCGCGCGTAATCAATACCAGAAATGCCGGGCAGCATCCAATCAAGCAATATCAGATCAGGCAAAGCGCTGCGGACCATGTTTTGAGCGGATTCAACGCTATCTGCGCGCATGACGTGATGTCCTGCCTGAGTGAGGTTGAAAGCAATCAGCTCCTGAATGGCCGGTTCATCCTCTACCAGCAAAATGTTGGCTGCCATGCTGTATGCCCCTTGCGTTATTTTGATAACAGCGAGATTACGGCTGTAGTGTGAAGATAATATTACAAGTCCCTATGCGACTGATTATAAATAAACCACCTTCGCTGTCTGTTTGCTTGCCGAATATTGGCCGGAGGTCGGCAGGGATGGTTTTTTGAGAGTATTGTCTAATCAAAGGCTTACGCTGCTGTGAAGAATTTCTTTGTTGGAAGAGGTTGACGAGTGTTTGGAGGGTGGGTATAGTTCGGCCTCTCTGCTGCAGACGCAGCGAAGTTTGAAGCGCGAAACTGGTGATTTTAAAAGGTTTTTAGC
>JARLJJ010000466.1 GCA_031291275.1 Formivibrio sp. | reverse complement strand
GCATGGCACACGTACATACACAGCGTACTCAGAAGTCGAACGAGCACCCACCAGCACGTTGCCCATGATGCCGTTGCCGAACATAAAGTATCCCACCAGCCTGCACAGCACATTTCATGTCACTGCACTAGCCATTTCGACGCTAAGGAGCACACCGCGACGAACCCCACAGCTCCGTATGTAATGAAGGTGAACGCGAACGCCCATGCAGATACGACTTTGAATGAGTGCAGGTTGCGGATGTTGTGCTGTAGTTCGGAATACAGCGGAAACGCGACAGTTTGACTGGACAGGCCCTGCACCATGATGGACGCGCCTGGAACACACGCAATGCATACAACACACATATGCTCACCAGTAGCGCTCATCGGATACACTCGCAAATACAACATACATATGAGAGTGACCACAAATACACGCACGCACGCACGCACGAACGCACACACGCGCACGCAAGGAAAGGCGCAGCTCACCTAGGAAGAAGTGGAGGAAGGAGACGGGAAGGGGATCCACTGTGGGGTTTATTACGGGGCCGCCGCTGCGGTCGGCGAGACGGTACACCAGAGCCACCACGAGGAGCCCCACGAAAGCAGATGAGAGTGTGGATGAGAACGCGAGGGAGGACACGCGGCGCATGAGGGAGAGGGGTAGGACGATGCCGCACGCCAACACGGCGATGGAGAGCTGGCGGTTGACGGCGGGGATGCCCGCCATGGCGCATATGGCGCCCACAAAGTCCCTGCACACGTCACACAATACCCCCCGGAATGATCACAGGTGACAACGCAGAGAACGAACAGAAAGAGAGAATGGCCACGCACCCCATCATGATCATGGCTGAGGTGAGTGAGCCGAGAGTGGAGAAGACCATCAGGCCCTGATACACGCGGAAGAAGAGTGGAGGCAGCACGCTCTTGATGGCCGCGTCGTATTTACTCACGCCCTCCGCGACGCCCACGCGCACAATCATGCAGCAGGTGATGGCGTTGAGACACACGATGACGAGCAATATGCTGACACCCACCGCCCAGCCCCTGCAAGACAAGTGGGGCACAGCGATGGGTCGTGGGGCGCAGTGCACACTGCAGCGTCGGCTTACGTGTACAGCACCGCGATGGCCATGCCCAGGGTGGTGGAGCCCACGGTGGAGTTGAAAGAGTTGAATATGCTCGCTGAAGTGCGCGCAAGACAGGGGTACAGACACACACGGAGCCAGTGGAGTGAGCCTCAAGATGGCACGGCACACACACAAAGCGAATAGGGTCAGTGGCACCCTACCCGGGATGGAGGACAACTTCACATCCTTGGGCGTTATCAGCGGCAGGGCTTCCACCTCATCCACGTCCTCGTCGCCCTCTGCGGGACGAAACGAAACAAAAATTGTGAAGAAGTGGCCTGTGACAGCGACTACGAGCCCCACCTCGCCCGCACCTCGCAGCACAATAAAGCGTGGAGAGGTTGGCGCGTTGTGCACGAAGGGGGAGTCGGGCGTGTCCATGCGCGCCCCGTCGAAGGAGAACAGGATTTTCGGGGTCAAACTCGGCGACACCCCGTTTCTTTTGGGGTCATGCGTGCCGGCACTACTCTTGTGGCGACGGCGAAATTATTGGCGACTTGAAATACATGTAAGGTGTACTTTCGTACGAATCTCACACGCTTGATCCACATTTACTGCAGCCCCGCTCTGCATACAGTTTTGAGATTTTCTCAGAAGAAGTTGATTAGGGGGAAATCTAGGTAATTGAAGAGGAAGGATTGAGAAGTCTTGAACACGTACAAACTAACCTAGCTGAGCTGTAATACGCCCGTGGCTACGACACAACCTTTTTGATGGTGGCGGTGAGGCCACACACCATGATGATGGCCCCAAACACGATGAGGCCCCAGCAGCCCGCGCGCTGCCACACGGACAGCGGCTGCAGGCTTCTGCACGACAACACAATGGCCCCCGGATAGATGAAGGCAATAGAAGTGCGCGCCACCGCGCCCACAAAGCTGAAGAGGATGGAAACATCTTCGACGACGAGGGCAAAGGTGAGGGCGAGGGCGAAGGGCGCAACCGTTTCCAGCAGGTGTTGCAGTGTGGTGGCGGGCGCGTCCTTGTAGAGACCGTAATGCAGGGTCACTCGCAGCCTGCAGCGGTCATGGGTGCGGATTAGGGGCAGACTCACGCACTGGCAAGCCAAACAGAAGCCTTGCAAGCCTAGTGAGCTTACGGAAAATTGACGAGAGGGTAAGCGCACAGGGTCTTCACAAGGTAGCATGAGATCACCTGTGTGAACACACAAGCACAAGGTTACACACAGTAACAAGTGGGCAGGGGAATGCGAAAACGTCCGAGTCCGAGTCGGATACACTGGCACCGTCATAACCCCCTACTATCATCGTGATCATAACCGTGACAAGACACGCACCACGACCATGAGGGCGTCGCCTTGGGCAGTGAAGTGCTTCTGCACAGACATAACACACACGCTCACATGGCTCACACACAGACACAGACACAGACACAGGCACAGACACTTGCCAATGCACAGTCACACGCATCACACTGGCACACACGCACACACACACACACACACTGGCACACACACTATACATTCACAGTTGTTCACAGTCCCCCACCAGCACGTTGCCCATGATGCTATGGCCGAACATGAAGTACCCCACCAGCCTGCATCATACCCCCACACATAATTGCAACTTAAAGAAATACTAGTACCCTCACCGCGACTCTCAAACGAACGTACCACACGCCCGAATGCACGCACACAGGGGCCGGGGCACACACCCCACTGTGCCGTAAGCGATGAAGGTGAAGGAGAAGGCCCATGCGGATACGATTTTAAACGAACGCAGGTTGCGGATGTTGTGCTGCAGTTCAATGTAGATAGGGAACGCGACAGTTTGACTGGACATGCCCTGCACCATGATGGACGCGCCTGGGTCACACATAACGCACACCGACGATGAACACGTAAGTATTCATTTCAGTAGAGCTCATCACACACACTCACTGGCACGGGTACAGCCACACACCGCGCATCGCACATGCAATTGCTAGTGGACACGCACACCACGCTGATAGTACTCCTCGCAGCTCACCGAGGAAGAAGTGAAGGAAGGAGACGGGAAGGGGGTCCACTGTGGGGCTTATTACGGGGCCGCTGCGGTCGGCGAGACGGTACACCAGAGCCACCACGAGGAGCCCCACGAATGCGGATGAGAGTGTGGATGAGAACGCGAGGGAGGACACGCGGCGCATGAGGGACAGGGGCAGGACGATGCCACACGCAAACACGGCGATGGAGAGCTGGCGGTTGACGGCGGGGATGCCTGCCATGGCGCATATGGCACCCACAAAGTCCCTGCACGTTATGACGCATGCCCAAGTTCAGAATGGGGTAAGGAAAACCGAGTGCAGAAGGAAGGAACAGGTACGGAAAGGAATCGCTTACCCGATCATGATCATTGCCGAGGTGAGTGAGCCGAGTACGGAGAGAGTCAGCAGGCCCTGGTACACGCGGAAGAAGAGGGGCGGCAGCACGCTTTTGATGGCCGCGTCGTACTTCGTCACACCTTCCGCGATGCCCACGCGCACGACCATGCAGCACGCGACAGAGTTGAGGGACACAATGATGAAAAGCATGGCCATTCCCACAGCCCAGCCCCTGCAATGCAAGACGCCACACACACTTCACGGAGGGGCATGACATGGGCATGCGGGAGATCCAGCTTTGGCAACGATCAAATGCATACAGATCGCGCTTACGTGTGTGCAACCGCGATGGCCATGCCCAGAGTTGTGGAGCCCACTGTGGTGTTGACTAAGTTGAAGATGCTTGCTGCGGGGGGAGAGGAGGAGGAGAGGCACCGCCACGCAGGAGAAACAGACCGTGGAGCGCGCTGCAAAGGCAGGTTGGGCCAGGCCGTGGCGCCCTACCTGGGATGGATGATAACTTGGCATCCTTAGGCGTTAAAAGGGGCAGCAATTCAGCCTCATTCACCTCCTCGTCGGCCTCTGTGGGCCAAACGGGACACGAATATCAACATGGAGGCAGATGACGGTGGTCCAGGTGCTTGCCCCACCCGCACCTCGCAGCAGCATGAAATGTTCGAACTTTGGGGCATTGTGCACGAGGGAGGAGTCAGGCGTGTCCATGCGTGGCCTGACGGAGCGAGAATCCGGCGCTCGGCTGGGTTTTGGGGCCAATTCCCTTTTGCTCCCGAATATTTTGGGGTTAACCCAGCGGCTTCTCTCAAACGAAATCGCAGCAGGACACGCTATCCAGTGTGTGTGGAAGCAATGTATAAAAGGTCTCACGCTAGTGCCCGTGTGCGAAATAATTGGCCCCATCGCCACAAGTGCAGTTCCGAGTCATGGCCATTGTTCTCTTCTTGCCCTTCAAGTTGGAACAAGGTTGCCTTGAAAGTGTGTTTGACAATGTGGCTCAACACATCACAGCCCTGCGCCTGTACGCACCAGGCACTGATCATGGTCAACTCTTATTGTTCACAACTAGCACAAGAACTGTAAAGCAGAATCTGATTGTTTGGCAGCCAACAGAAGGGCCGAACAGATTGTACTACAGTTGCCTATGGCATTGTGCAAAACAAACGCTGTGCCCCTCCAGGTGACCAGGTCATTGTCCTGCATCGCGCGTATCAACTTGTCCACACCCACAGCGATACTGGCAACACCTGGGTGGGCTGCTTTGGCCCGCCAAGCCAAAGCCAGTGCCCCTCCTCCCACGCGGCGGTAGCACACAACTTGAAGCCGCACAGCCTTAAAAGCTCAGGCTCACAAGAATCACCGTGACGACTGCAGCCTCTTTGTTCAAGTTGCCGCTGAGGTAGGGCTATCATGCATGACTCTGACAGCCTTGGCACGGGAAGATTGCTTGGGGTGCCTTCGCAAGAAACTTACACTAAGTCTTTATGAGGACAGCCGAAGACCTAGAAAATTTCTCCTGCTAAACGGAACTGATAACAGTATAATCGTTACGACTTGGCCTGGGCCCGGGCGGTAAGGCGACAACTTTGAAATTTCATTTGAAAATCCGTCATGAACTTGAATCATGATTCCAAAATCCATTATCAACTCGTCGGCGACTACTGTTAGGCACCCATTATCGTGCACTGGCAGGTACAACTTGAAAACCAAGATCTCCTCACTGGCCCGGGCACGCCGCAAAGCCAAAACTGTGACTAGCTGATCCATCCCACTGGCAGCTCAATGATCTTGAACTTGAATGTCTGCACGTCAGCGTCATCTGCCAGTGACGAGCGAGACAACAAGGCCAGTGCGCACTCAGGCTGGGCACACGTGTATGTGACTCTCAGGTTCACAACCTGAGTACTATCTCTCCATCATGATTGCCCAGCGACAGCCGAGTAGTACGCAAGGCCCTCACTTCCGAGTCCTGCAGCGATGCCACACTGCCAGTGACCCTCACTGGCAGGCGCATTTAGCGCCAGCCTATCAAGGGGTAGCATTTCCCAAACTTTTAAACCTACCGTGACTGTGGGTCGTCTGCGCCTCCAAACTCACCATCTACTAGTACGGTAGCCTGAGGAGCTAATCAGAAGGATCTTACAAGACTAAGCCACAGCCTTTGTGCAGGCGCTGCTATGACTACTATTATCATAAAACTTGGCCTTCTGTTCTTATTTGGTACAAGTAATTTACAGGATGTTCAAAAGTTCAAGTAGTAACTTGAAGTTGAAGTTGAAACAACAGTGAAATTCGACTGGGAAGGTGTCTGTGTGTGGATGAAAAGGGGTAGACACAGCCAGTTGAATTTTTCATCATCGTAGCGCCTGCATTGCTAAGTCAGCGACAGTGACAATGGCAGCCGCGTCTACGTGGGTGGCCTTTGCCCGCTGCAGTGCTGCAATTGCATGTCCTCCTACCTTCAGCCGCGCTAAAGCTGCGGCGGAAGCAGTCAACTCCAGCAAGAGGCCAACTGCGACCCCCTGCACAGCCTCAGAATCACTATGAACTTGCATCACCGTGTACAAGAATTTAAGGCCACGCGGGGACACAAGCGCATGAGCGATGTCCGAGTCGCCATGACTTGCCAGACTCTTCAACACATTACAACCTGCTTCCTGGACACTTTCGTCTGACAGACAATACTTCTCTTCCAGCACTGTGTGTAACAACTCCAGCCCACCAGTCGAAACAATCCGAGCCGCGGTATCGGGACTCCGTGACAAAATCGCCAAAACTTTGCAAGTCTGCCGCACGATTACAGGCAATGTGGGGCACGCAGCAAGAAAGGATAGCAGGTGGTGCACTCCACTCGACATAACTTGTAAAGATCGCTTGTCAGCGTCCTCAGCCAGAACATGAAGGACAGATAGTGACACTTCAATCAGCGTCGAATACCGCCCATCAGAATAGTGCGTACCCAATGCCATGAACACAAGCGTCACACTGTCAGAAGCGTGTATCAGCGGACGATTGGTTGCAGCCTGCGATAGGTGCAGCAAGACACCACAACCACACCATTGCACCTTGGCAGAGCCCAGGTAAACTCTCATTGCATTACAGACACGCTCCAAACATTCCACCGCCACAGCGCCAGTGAGCGCAGCATCATCTGCCACTTTTAACAGCCTACAACCAGTGAACTGAACATCAGTAGATCCTAGGTGGCTATCCATTGCAGACAACACCGCGTCCAGCTTGAGATCTGAGGCAAACTGTGGTGAAATGATGATCAGCTCATCCAGAAAAAGTAAGGGCTGAATACTGAATGGCGAAACAGGTACGGTGGGCCCCCATCGCCAAATAGACTCTGATGAGGGCACCAGATCCATGAATGTGGTGCGAATGTAGATAATAACGGGACAAAAAGCGATACAGGATATTGCATGCAAAGCTCTGGACAGCTGGTGACGCCAAATGATAAGCCGCGCGGCGGGGTCGGGAGAGCCGATTTCAAGGAACCGGGAGCAGTGGACAAGGAGACAAGCAGCGCGCGTTTGGCACAGTTGAGCATGTACCTGAGACACAGAATGGCGACGCTGTGGCAAGCTGGCACAGGCACAGCAGGAACTTAGCCGGAAGGCACCATGCTCGACATGCACAATGTCGCGTGCATGCTGCACACGGTCGATGTCACAGCGGACTGTTGTTTTGCCTTGTGCGATTGCTATGGGATAGATGTTGTTGTGCTGTGTGCTATGCGCTTGCGGAAATCTGCAAACGACGGCAGCAGCGGGGAGGAGGGCGGGGAAAATCATGCACGCGCGATTTGCTCATTTTGCCGTCTTGCACATGCTGGCCTGGCGCTGCCAAACGAGTTTTCCTGGTAGGGGCAGCTGTACAGTGATCAAGTACGCATGCATGTGTCCCTCATCGTGTCCATCCGGGGAACTTCGTACGAGCAGCATTTTCACAAATCGGCGGAATGCAAGATG
>JARLJJ010000465.1 GCA_031291275.1 Formivibrio sp. | reverse complement strand
AGCGAAAATTACGCAGCGATGCAGGTTTTGAAATTGCGGCGCAGAGGTCCATTCAAATGCGATGAAAGACGTGAACCTGCCCGGCTTATTATATTTTTCAGCGGTTGCCTGGTAATCCGTCCATGTTGAATGGAGTACTTTGGGATCTGACAATTCCGGAAGCGGCTTGTTGGTCACAAATGTAGTTACGACCTTATGGAATGCCGCGGCCGCTACCGCAGGATCCTTGCTGGTCATATTCGTATACCAATCAGTTTTCGCGAATACGCCATTGGGATTCACCGTTTCCGGCCCCACTCCCAGATACTCGGCGTGGTCGGTAAGCGCAAGAAAGTCGAGCGCCGCGATCCTCTTTTGTGGCTTGCCGAAATATACGACCGTCTCGCCCATCGCATAACGGAACGCATCATCTGGCGTCGTTCTCGTCCCCATCGCGAACGCATCCATCGAATAGCCGCTGTGCAGGTGCAGATCGCCGAAATATGCATTGCGGAGGGGATTGCGCGGAGGCCGGATTTCGGCGGAAGTCGTCGCCTGGCCCTGCTTTCCCGCTGGGGCAGTTGCCTGTTCCGTCGATTTGGAACAGCCCGTAAGTGAAACAACCAAAATGAACGAAGCGAATAGAGCGAATGAGACCTTCGTGTTGGACACGGGTGCCTCCCCTGATATTCAATGTGCAATTGCGAATGTACGGCAGCGGTGGGCGGTTCTACCCGCATCCTAATTTGTGACCTTAGGTTGATTGCGAGTATATACCACGCGTCCCGTTGGGCAAACTCAACTCGTTTGACGCAAAGCGCCTGGCCTACCAGGAAAAAAATGCGAGCTTCGTCGTGACAACTGCGCCGCGTTAAACGGGGCTTGGGGGAGTTACTCGAGTCATTCTTGAGCGTACAATACGCCAAGCCGCCCCCAGCAGGGGGCGGGTGCGATCTAGGTCCAAAGGGTGCTCACCATGAATTGTGCGACAAGTTGCTGCCGAATTGTCCGCAGGGTCCAACTCGCCGCATGCTTAGCTACTTGCGCTTTCCCACTCAATCTCTTGGCCGGCCAAGGTCTGGAGACTCCCCATGCCTCTGCACCGCACATGGTGACAATCACAGAGATGTGCGCGTTTTTGTTTTTGATGCTTGGCCCGATCAAGATTCTCGGACCCTTCGTCCAGATGACGCGCGGAAGCGACGCTGCCTTTGCCAAGCGCTTGGCCTTCCGTGCGTTCTTGTATTCATGTGCCGCGCTGGCGTTTGCCGCCGTCATTGGCGAACAATCCATGCGCAAATATCACATTTCTGTTGCTGTACTGGGAATTGCTTCTGGAATCATCCTCTTCCTTGTCGCGTTGCAAACGGTAATGCAGCAGTTTGATTCAGAAAAACAGGCACGCCACGAATACGAACCAACATTGAAACTGGCCGTGTCGCCGCTGGCCTTTCCTACGATCGTCACGCCCTATGGCGTTGCTGCGGTGATTGTCTTCATGACGTTAACTCCGGACTTTGTCACCAAAAGCGAGATATTTGCAGTTCTGCTGGGTTTGATGCTGCTGGACCTGGTCGCCATGCTCTTTGCGGAGCCTGTGCTCAAATATGCTGGCATGCCTCTGCAACTTCTCGGGACAGTCCTGGGGATCATTCAGGTTGCATTGGGTCTGCAGATCATTGTGGCTGGTCTGCGTGGCTT
>JARLJJ010000464.1 GCA_031291275.1 Formivibrio sp. | reverse complement strand
TTCTCGAATACCACGACCTGCATTGATTGTCCTCACTACACTCTATACACCCATACAATAGCATCCTCATAACTCTTTTATTGCCTTCACGCCATCGATCCAAAATTCGACAGCAGAGATTGAAAAGCGTATTACAGTGGACGAAACAAATAATGTCCGGCTGTTCAATTCGCTCAGTCTCGAGCAAGCGATGCGGTTCAATCGATCAAATGCATGTGTTGAAGTGAGAATGTCTTGAACAATGTATGCTGCAATGGACAGGAGGTGGGAGCAGTTGACACGATTGCCAGCGCAATGCAAAGGGGAAATGGCAAAAAATGCACATCCCCGCCTAATTTTCAGCTGACAGGCTTTCTATGGGTGAGCTATCGAAAGCCTGCCCCCATCATTCTGCAGCCGCAGCTGTCATACATTTGTAGCAGCATGCGGTGGGACCGAGCTCTCTTGGTTGATCAGATAGAAATCTCTTCCCGCCAGGAGTTGAGCCCGTCCCCACCGGACAAGGGTCAAATCACGCTCTTTAGAGGCCTCGTTCGATCAACAGAAGAGAGCCTCAATGGATCATCCCATTGTACAATACACTAGGTACAATGTACTATTTATTGCAATTATCGATATTGCCACACATCACCTACATCGCGTGCGAGATTCTGAAATGCGACTTTTTCCCCACACGGGGATGTGTCCTTTTTCCATCTCCCTATGCGAGCCATTACTCCGCAATGTCCCCAGTCGCAGTGTAGGCAGCCCTGACATAGCGCTATCCCATGCAGCAATTATCGTGTCCGCATCGGTCGAATCGATGAAGATAGATCAATCGAAGTGTTCGTCCAAAAGCGGAACGGGGATATCGAAAAATGGGACGTTTGTCAATCAAGTGCCCGCCCTCACGCACGACAGTTCGAGCATTGGATTCAGCCGCATGTATGGTGAGAGCAAAGGACGAGGATGCACAAGCATGCAGCTCAGCTTGTGCTGTCTTCTCGTCATGTTGCTACACCATGGGGTGTGGACCGGACATTACTTTTGGCGTCCACTGTAGATCGAGAGCGCTAGCGACGTCGACGTTAGAAGTGCAAAGTCAAATCATGATTCGGTTGTGTCATGTGCTCGGAAATGAAATGCGAATTCCAACGATATCGATCTACGCGAGCGTGGCGGAATTCGCGGTCAGAGCAAGCGGTTTGAGCGGACTGAATGCCCCCTGAGCCTGCAGCAGCTGTTGAGCGTTCATTTTGGCTCTGATTTGTTCCTGCTGTTGTTGCAAATGCTGCTGCAGCTTAGCCATGCGTCGTTTCAATCCTTCCTTATCTGCGGTGCCACGCGACTTCGACGGCTTCACCAGCAGCGCCAGCGGCATGGAATCCGAATCGAGCGCGTGGATCACAGAGGGAGGAGCGGCTGCCGCGGAGGAGGAAGGACAGGAACCGTTGGATGGAGCAGATGTCACGGCAGCAGCGGC
>JARLJJ010000463.1 GCA_031291275.1 Formivibrio sp. | reverse complement strand
TCTCGACAATTTTGGGCTGTTCGGTGTCGCGGCTCACGGTTTATGGACCAAGAAGGACGATATGGCGCATCGGATCTTTGTGTTGGTCTCTTATGCAGAGGGTGATGATCCTGGTGAGGTCGCGCAGCGCTATATACAAAGTCCAGAGGCTGCCAACGATGCCAGAGGCTTTGATGTCGCCGACATCTTAGGCGTAGAATCAACGATCTTGATTCCGTCAGCTAACTCTCCGCTCAAATAGCCGAGATAGTGGCAGCGTAGTCTGGCGCATATGCTCGCTGCTGGCACTCTGCAGACACCGGCATCGTCCGCCTCGGACCTCGTACGCCGCATCAGATGCTGTATTGCACACATCGGCTTCGCAGTGGGCTTACCGAGCGTCCATTTCCGGCACGGCGGTCAAGGCTGCTGCGCCCAGCGACACGCCACCGGCGACCGACCAGAGGCATTGATTGGCGGGGTACGAATTCGGGGTACGAAGTCAATCTAGCCGAAATCACAAAGCATTGAGATTGTTACGATTTTGACTAGAAAAAATGGAGTTGGTGGAGCTAAGCGGGATCGAATATTCCCGCACATTACACCAGCAAATGCAGCCACTTACAACCTTGTGGAACACCAACGGTGTACCAGCATAAAGTACCGATTGCAAGGCATGGTTGGCACCGGTTCTTGACTGTAGGCGTCGGCTGGAGTGTGAGATCCCGCCTCAAGAAATGCCGAACCTTCATGGGTGCCTTTCTTTCCAAGGTACTCCCGATCTCGTCCGCCAATTTGCACCGGCCGAAGTCGTCAACGTGCGCAATTAATTGCAATGAACCGTGCCTATCCGGTTGATGCAGACACCCACTACATATCGGGGGAGCCGTGCGATCCACACTCCGGCACCAATGCGCCAGAAGCGGTCATTGCACCTACCCTTAGCAAAGGCGTGTTGGGCCAATGCAGACGGGTCGACTTCGTGGAAGCGCGGTCGCATAATGTCGTTGTGGGCGCACGCCGACAGAATACCCAAGATGGAGGCGTAGTTGTTACTTCTCCCCTCGAGCCATCTTTCCTCCACCTGGCTCCCCCTGCGTCAGCATCGGTACAATGCCCGGTCCGAGGGTGCAAAATGGGCGATTGAAAACGTTGATCTGCTTGAGTGATTTCGCGAGGATGTTCTACTTACGGAGGACTCGCACTCAACCCATTGCGTGAGACGCAAATGGAGGTTTGCCCTATGGAAGATAATGGCTGCTATTTGGTAGAGCGTGAAGTTTCGAATACGTGGATGCCTGCCGGGAAATGGTATTGTTACGATGGGAAAATTACGCTTAAGAGCGGGAATCTCGCAGTTCCAACAATTACTGTAAATGATGGCGAATCTATAGAAGGTGCTCTAAATAGAAGCCTAAATCTTATTACTGACAACAATTACGTGTATCGTGCCACGCTACTTGATGAACCGGAGACTGGGTGGTCAACTTTGGTAAAAATCAAGCGGTTTGATCCTAAAGGCGGGGCAGCGCCAGCTCTTATGCACATGAGAACTATGATAGGCTTGCTTGAGCGCATTATGTCCGTTGTCTATCCGGCAAGCGATACGCTTTCCACTTACGGATTTGAAATTCGTAATCTGCTTATTCTGGCTTGTACGGAATGTGAGGCTCAATGGCTGTCAATACTTGAGATGAACGGATATATCAAGAATCGCTATTCAACAAACGACTACGTACAACTTGAACCAATTCTGATGCTGAGGAAATATAGTATCAGCTTTAATCGATATCCGTGGCTCGAACCGATTTATCCATTTGGATCATGGAGAGTAGGTGGAAATCCGACACAGGATTTGATATGGTATAATGCTTACAACGAAGCAAAACATGGAGGATTAAATAGCCTGCACAAGGCGACATTATGTAATGCACTGTATTCATTGAGCGCTTGTTGGGTTATGTTTTTAAGCAAATTTGACGGCCCCGTAATGGGCGACCCGCAAGATATTCGAGATTATTTTTCTCAAAAGAAGATATGAGATTCCAATTCATCGGTCGTCGCTTCTGAATCACGACTCCCGTTCGCAAGTTATGAAGAGCTAGCAAGACGTTTAGGCCGAACACCATGCCCCCCGGGGCGCGGCCCGCCAATCGCCGAGCAGCCCGCCCCATGTAAAAATGCGAGGGTATGAGGTGTTCCCGGCGGTTCATTTGCACGATCGCGTGCAGAAGGCAGGCAGTCGCGTTATGATGGAAACAAGCCGCTTTGAATCAGGGGTAGGCATATGCCGGATCTTTCAGAAGAAGAACTCAAGAAGATAATCCGTGAAGACGCAATGAGGAATCACGATAAGCATTTTAACGCTACTTTAAAGGCATACGAAACCGTTATCGGATTTTCAGTCCCGGCAATGCGCGCGCCCGGCATTATCAACGCTGGCGCGTTCGCCGCTATTTTAGCCTTCTTGAGCCAATTGGATTCGTCGCAACATGCGGATGCAAAGCAATTATCCGAAACCCTATTCTATTTTATTTGCGGCGTCGCCCTTTCTTCGTTGGCGCATGGATTTGCGTATCTCGCTCAACTGTCTTTTCATTATTCGATTGCATCGTATGAATATAGGTTCACGTATCCATACGTTAATAAGAAGGGTAAGATGCCAGATCGTATGCAAGTGATTGGTGTTATATTTCAGGTCATAACGATTGTGACGGTGCTGTTGAGTTATGTTTCATTCTGTATTGGAGCGAGTCAGGCTTACAGAGATTTGCTCTCGATTTATTCCAGATAGTGAACTTTGCGGGTCAGATGATGGAATGGCCTACGAAGCGTTCCATCAGGTAGGGCGCGCGCCAACCTCGTTTGTGCGGGTGGGGCGTCACACCCCTTCCTAAAACGTGGGGCGCACGCAATTGCGGCCGGAGATTCCTGAGCGAAGCACAGGCCTCAAGTCGTGGCGGTCGTCCGGCTGAATGTCGGCTTTGGGCCAGACGCGGTCGAATTAGCGGTCTCGATTGCGACCCGGCGCTACCCAACATGTAGTGGGTGTCTGCATCAACCGGATAGGCACGCAATGAACTTCAGTTCTTAACCCAGCCGCGCGCTGCCCCCCGGTAACCCGTCAAGATTTTCCCACCAATTCCGTACACCTAGCGGCGACGTCACGGCCAGCAATCTCCCTATGGTTCGAAATTCACCAGCTGTTGGGGACGGCTTCGGGCGGCAGGTCGACAGCGGGCGTGCGGGTGGTGAGCACCGACAGGACTTCGACCACGACAGCGAGCACCGACTGCCGGTGTGCTGACATGTAAACCAACATCGTGCCGTGCGGGCGGGGCTTGGCGGGGGTGCCCTGCCTGCCGCCGCACAGGCGTGGATATGCCGAGCTTGGCATTCATGTCTGTCGGGCCAAATGCGAGGGGCCTTGACGGCCTTACCAGGGCCGAGTGCCTGATGATTGATAGGAGGAGAACGAGTGCACCCTGTCTATGACCGCCTGGGAGGGCTCTGGACTGGAGTACCCTGCCTTGGGGTAGGTGTGGTGCTCTGAGGAGAGGGTGCCGCCAGCGGGCCGGACAGCGGGGCTGCCGGCAGCACGGCACAACTTACATGTTCTTGGCATCCATGCTGGTCGGCTCGCACGTGTCGAGGTTGACGTGATGGCGGCTTTTGATCGTGCCCGAAACACAATCATCTACGCCTTCTTTGACTACGATCTCTTCGTTGTCGGTGAAGTGCAGGCATTCGGCGCGTTCGAGCTGGCGCTGAAACAACGTCTCAACGGCCACGGCGTCGCCGCTCGCGGGACGCTGCGCAATCTCGTTGACAGGGCGAGGAAGGCCGGCGTCCTACCAGTGCTCGTCCCGGGTCCCACCGTGGTCTCTGACCCTATCGAGGCCCTGATTTGTGTAAACTTG
>JARLJJ010000462.1 GCA_031291275.1 Formivibrio sp. | reverse complement strand
TTTGATAGCAGTTTGATCACAACCAGGATCATTCAGCCAAATCGCCTGCTGTGCCATGGGGTGGAACCGCAGGCCCGAAAAGAATTGGGGCAGGTTTCCCCAGTGCACCACCACACAGGAGCCTGTGTACCCACTCACGTCACAGTTGGATGACTGGGAGAACAGGATGGGGATAACAGAAGCTGCTGGTGCACAACCAGGGGCTTGAGTGGCAGCTTTCGCTAAGAAACCTGCAATTGCGCCCGCAAACATATCAGCAGACAAGGCCTTGTTGGTAAGAAGCAACGACACACCAGCAGAATTGTAGCTGTAGCCATCGATACCCTTGCCGTTCGTCCCATTGACAAACATGCGCGAGTGGTCCAGAACGGAATGGAGCCTCCGCCCTGCCTCAACTGTACACACCACCGTGGAGGGACCAATCCTGGTCTCTGTTTGCACGGCCTCAACCACTTCCACATTGAGGTCCGGGATGCCAGCGCAATCTTGAATTATCGCACCAGCAAAGAAACTGGCCACCGGCACCTGAGTCCTTTTCAACACAGCGTATGCGTTCATCTTCACCGCCATGTACACCACCGTGAATCTCTCCCACTGGGACCACCACGGCATGACCCCAATGTGCGCATCTACGTTGTCACGCAGCCAGCGCAATGACTTAGACAGGGCCAACAAGGCAGTGGGGAGCTCACAGTCAGACATGGCCACTTTAACCAGAGCGTAGGGAACAACCACCACATACCCAACCCCGCCAGGACAGGGTTCCAACGAGCAATACCCCATTGACACCAACACAGAAAAAGTCCGCCTATCCCCAGGCGAGACAACCGAACCGTTGACATCCACCGGGCAGCCCGTCACTGCGTACGCCACCAATGTGAGGAGAAGAGGGATATTATCGACTCCAATTCCCGGCATGGCCTCCCCACGTGTCTCAGTTGCCGCATTAAAACACGTAGTCACATGGGCAACGGTTATGTCCCTCAACCTGGGCAGTTCAAACGTACTTGCTTTCAGAAAAAACTGCTGCAGGAAACGGGGCCAGTTCCCGTACAGGCTCAACTGTGTCCGAAGGGCTACGTTCAGCTTCCAGCCAGACGTCCACCCAGACTCACCAGCGGCTGCGCCATCAAGGCTGACCACAACAGCCGAATCCGGGCTGGGGTCAGAGTCCAGGCTGGACACAATCTGATCAACATCCACTGGGTCCAACAGCTCTGTGGGAAAGAGACGCAGCCGGTTGCCAGTCATCGCACCCGCATCCACAGTGCCGTC
>JARLJJ010000461.1 GCA_031291275.1 Formivibrio sp. | reverse complement strand
CAAATTCGCCGAAATATCCAATGCTTTTAGTTCCTTGCTCATGTCAAACCTCTCACTTTTCAAATGTAAAATATGTAAACACTTTCCAAATTTTGTTATCCCTGTCGCACAAGTGCCGCGTGCCAACAAGAACAACGAATGTTTTGCGGACCCTGCTTGAAATCCCGCCATCAAAACCTTTCCAACCACAGACTTCACCGACCCGGTGGATGAACTCACCGTCTGACCTCGCTGAAATCCGTGGCAGAAAAATTTCGAATCAAAGCGGGGCTGGCATGCCCCGCGCCCGTCACATGACCGTGAGTGCAACGGCCTGGGCTATCCGCGCCTGCCACGCTTTCGGGCCCGTGGCATGAACCGAATTTCCGTGCGTATCCACCGCCACGGTCACCGGCATGTCCTTGACTTCGAATTCGTGGATTGCTTCCATGCCCAGGTCGGCAAAAGCCAGCACCCGCGCCGTTTTGATCGCCTTTGACACCAGGTAGGCGGCCCCGCCCACCGCCATCAGGTATACCGCCTGGTGCGCCTTGATGGCCTCAATGGCTTCCGGGCCGCGTTCGGCTTTGCCGATCATGCCGAGCAGGCCGGTTTGGGCCAGCATCTGCGCGGTGAATTTGTCCATGCGCGTGGAGGTGGTGGGGCCGGCCGGACCGACCACCTCGTCACGCACCGGATCGACCGGGCCGACGTAATAGATGAACTTGCCGGCCAGATCGACCGGCAAGGCTTCGCCGCGATTGAGCATGTCGGTCATGCGTTTGTGCGCGGCATCGCGCCCGGTCAGGATTTTTCCGCTGAGCAGCAGGGTTTCGCCGGGTTTCCAGCTGGCGATTTCCGCTTTGGTCATCCGGTCAAGATCGACCCGTCGGCCCGCGGAGGCGTCGTAGGTCAGCTTGGGCCAGTGTTCGAGCGCAGGCTGTTCCAGGTAAACCGGGCCGGAGCCATCGAGGACGAAGTGGGCGTGGCGGGTGGCCGCACAGTTGGGAATCAGCGCGACCGGCAGATTGGCCGCATGGGTCGGATAATCCCGGATCTTGATATCGAGGACCGTGGTCAATCCGCCCAAGCCCTGGGCGCCAATACCCAGGGCATTGACCTTTTCGTACAGCTCCAGGCGCAAGGCTTCCAGACGGGTTTGCGCACCGCGCGCGATCAGGTCCTGGATGTCGACCGGTTCCATCAGCGCCTCTTTGGCCAGCAGCATGGCTTTGTCCGCCGTGCCGCCGATACCGAGGCCCAGAATGCCGGGCGGGCACCAGCCTGCGCCCATGGCGGGAACCATTTTCAGTACCCAGTCAATGATCGAATCCGATGGGTTGAGCATGGCGAATTTTGTCTTGGCTTCAGAGCCGCCGCCCTTGGCCGCCACGGTCACGTCGACGGTATTTCCCGGCACGATGCGGACATTGATAACCGCGGGGGTATTGTCGCCGGTGTTTTTCCGTGTTCCGGCCGGATCGGCCAGTACCGAGGCGCGCAGCGGATTGTCCGGGTGGGTATAGGCACGGCGCACGCCTGCGTTGACCGCCTCTTCCAGCGAGCCGGTAAAGCCTTCCCAGCGCACATCCATGCCCACCTTGAGGAAAACGGTGACGATGCCGGTGTCCTGGCACAGCGGACGACGGCCTTCTGCGCACATCCTGGAGTTGATCAGGATTTGCGCCATGGCATCGCGCGCGGCCGGGCTTTGCTCGCGCGCATGGGCGCTGGCCAGGCTTTCAATGAAGTCGACGGGATGGTAGTAGCTGATGTATTGAAGTGCGGCAGCCACACTTTCTGTCAGGTCTTCCTGGCGGATACAGCTCATGATTTGCCTTTCTTTGGGGTAAACGAGCCCCACGTGGCGCAATATTTGCGCCACGCTGGGTCCGACCGTTGCAGTGCTTAGTAGGTGTAGAACATGCGCTGGATCTGCTTGGTATCGTGGGTTTTGGTCAGGGCCAGTTGCAGCAGGATGCGGGCTTTTTGCGGATTGAGCGTATCGGAGACGACGAAATCGAGCTTGTCGTCATCAGACTCGCCATTGCGCATGGTCGGGCCGGAGCCGGTACGGCTCGAGCGCACGATGAAAATGCCTTTCTTGCGCAGTGCTGCCAGGCCTTCATCAACAACGACGGCCGTGCTGCCATCCCCCGGACCTGCCAGCACGATGCCCATGTCACCCGCAGCAGCGAAAGCATTCGCGGCGATGTTGTTGGCATTGGCTTGCGCATAAGCGATATCCACGGCCGGCAGCTTGTCCAGCTTGGAGATATCGAACTCGGTGTCAACGGTGTGCTTCTTGGTCGAAGCCTGGTAGAACTTGGCTTCGCCGTTTACAACCAGCCCCATGTAGCCAAAATCGAGGCCCTTGAAGGTATCGAGGGATACGGCGTTGGTCTTGCTGATGTCGCGTGCCCCACCGATTTTGTCGTTCAGGGCGATCATGACCCCCTTGCCGTACGCTTCTTTGCTGGAAGCAACCGTCACCGCATTGAGGATGTTCATCGGACCATCGGCGCTGATGGCCGTGGACGGACGCATGGAACCGGTCAGAACCACCGGTTTGTTGCTCTTGACGACCAGATTGAGGAAATAAGCGGTTTCTTCCATGGTGTCGGTGCCATGGGTGATCACGACGCCGTCGACGTCGTCCTGTGCCAGCAAGGCATTCACGCGCTTGCCAAGCTTGAGCCAATGCTCGTCGGTGATGCTTTCGCTGGCGACCTGAAACAGTTGTTCGCCTTTCACGTTGGCGATGTTCTTGAGATCGGGAACGGCTTCAATCAGGCGATCCACGCCAACCTTGGCCGCGGTATAGCCTACCGTTTGGGTCGCGCTGCCGGCAGTGCCGGCAATGGTGCCTCCCGTGGCGACAATGACAATATTGGCTTTGCCACCATCCCCGGCCCAAGCTGCGCTGCCGAAGGCAACGGTAAGCGAGAGGGCGAGTGTGGCCAGAGGCTTGATGCAGTTCCTGACATTCATGGTACTAACTCCTCCTGAGAGTTAAATAATGGTACTTCGCGGGGGTACTGCTACTGCAAACGCTCTTTGTGCGTTTTATTGTGTTTATTGCTGACGGCCGGGAACGAGCGCCTCGGATTGGCGGGTGAAGAATTCCCAGATCTTGTCGAGTATCGGATTCTCGCTATCGGCGGAGCGATAGATGCGGATCTCCACTTCCGTGGTCCAGCAGTCATTCCCGGCAATGGCCAGGCGGCCTGAAGCCAGTTCCCGTTGTGCGCACGTTTCCGGCAGCCAGCCTATGCCGTGCCCTTCGAGGATCATGGCCTTCAGCGCCTCGGACATATGGGTTTCCGACGTGCGTTCCAGAAAGCTGGCGCGACCGGCGCCGAGCAATATTCGCTCGACGACCAGGGCAAGGTAGGCGCCGGAACCGTAGGCCAGAAAAGGCAGCGGATTGCCGTAGCTGCCGGGAAGCTTGAAAAACGGCGCTCCCTCCGCGTCGACACCGGTACATGGCACGACCCGGTCAAAGCCCAGCGTGAGGAACGGGTAGCTGTTCGTGGTTTTCATGATGGGCAATTGCGGATGGTGGTAGACGATCACGAAATCGGTCTTGCCCTCCATCAGCGCGGCGGCGCCCTCATGCACGTTGATCGCGCTGACATGCGCCTGGATCGACGGGAAGCTGTCTTTCAGTTTTTTCAGCCAAACCGGAAAACAGGTCAGCGACAAGGTATGCGCCACTGAAAAAAGGACCCGCTCGGCCGCAGATTGCTTGTGCCCTTTCAGGACGGAGCGCATCTCGGTAATCTTGTGCAGGATCTCGGCCGAAAACGCATGGAATATCCGCCCGTCCGAAGTCAGACGAACGCCCTGGCCGCTTCGGTCGATCAATTCTGTTCCCAGCCAATCTTCCAGCGCCTGGATCCTGCGGCTGAAAGTGGGCTGCGAGACCTGCCGCCGTTGTGCCGCCTGAGAAAAACCGCGGGCCTCGACCAGGCACGCAAAGTCTTCAAACCAACTGATATCCATGTCACGTTCCCTGGTTGCTAAGGCCCGGCATTAGCCAGAATCATGCGGCGTAAACCAGTAAATTCATGTAGTTGCTTCACTGGTGGCTACAGAATAGGGTTGAACCCCCTCGCGCTCAAGCCGATGTCTGTATTTGCATAAACTTATACGTTTTGCGCATGCATCTTCCGGCCGGGCCGCCGCACGCTCTAGAGTTTCGACAACTGCAGCGTAGTCGCAGGATAAAAACTACATTTTAGGAGCGAGTTATGAACAAGAATGAACGGCTTGAACACGATCTTCTCGGCGAACGGATGGTGCCTGCCGAGGCGTACTACGGTGTGCATACACTGCGGGCGCTGGAAAATTTCCCAATCACCGGCACGCCCATTTCGATCTATCCGGAACTGGTCCGCGCCCTGGCTGAAATCAAGATGGCCTCCGCCCGTGCCAATCATGATCTGGGTGCGCTGGATGCGCACAAAACCGATGCCATCGTCCTGGCCTGCAAGGAAATCTGCAGCGGCAAGCTGCACGATCAATTTGTTCTGGATGTGATTCAAGGCGGGGCCGGCACGTCGACCAACATGAACGCCAACGAAGTGATTGCCAACCGGGCGCTCGAAATCCTGGGTCACCCAAAAGGCGACTACAGCAAGTTGCATCCGAACGAAGATGTCAACATGAGCCAGTCGACCAACGACGTCTATCCGACCGCACTGCGCATTTCCACCTTTGTCAGCCTGATGATGCTGATTGAATCCATGGATTACCTGCGCGGCGCCTTCGAAGCCAAGGCCGAAGAGTTCAAAAAAGTGCTCAAGATGGGGCGCACCCAGCTTCAGGATGCCGTTCCGATGACGCTGGGCCAGGAATTCTCCACCTATGCGGTCATGCTCGGCGAAGACCAGGAGCGCGTTCGCGAAGCCTCCCGCCTGTTGTGCGAAATCAACCTCGGCGCCACCGCCATCGGCACCGGGATCACGGCGCATCCGCAGTATGCGGAACGGGTTCGTGCACACTTGACGATGATCACCGGCATTCCGCTGATCACCTCGCCCAACCTGATCGAGGCCACGCAGGATTGCGGCAGCTTCGTGCAGCTCTCCGGCGTGCTCAAGCGCGTGGCGGTCAAGCTCTCCAAGGTCTGCAACGATTTGCGCCTGCTCTCCAGCGGTCCGCGCGCCGGCCTGGGCGAGATCAATCTGCCCCCGCGCCAGGCAGGTTCCAGCATCATGCCGGGCAAGGTCAATCCGGTGATTCCGGAAGTCGTCAACCAGATCGCCTTCGAGGTGATCGGCAACGACATGACCGTGACCATGGCGGCCGAAGCCGGCCAGCTGCAACTCAATGCCTTCGAGCCGATCATTGCCCATAGCCTGGGCAAGAGCATTTCCCATTTGACCCGGGGCTGCCGCGTGTTGGCCGATCTCTGCGTTTCCGGCATCACCGCCAACGAAGCGCATCTGCGCAAGAGCGTGGAAGATTCCATCGGTGTGGTCACCGCGCTGAACCCGTACATCGGCTATGCCAATGCCACGGAAGTCGCACAGAACGCACTGGCCACGGGGCGTGGTGTATCCGAACTGGTGCTGGAAAGAGGCCTGCTCACGGCGGAACAGTTGAAGGAAATTCTTCAACCCGAAGTGCTGACCCGCCCCTGCATGCCGATGGCGATCTCTATGTCCAAGTGATCGATGCTTGACGCAACGATAGAACCCCACTTGAAGGTTTAAAGGAAATCAAAGTGAATGCAAACAAACTTACGTCCCGGATCATGATTGCCATGGTTTTGGGCATTATCGTTGGTTGGGGGATCAATACGCATGCCCCAAGCCCGGCAGCGATCAAGGAAATTGCCAGCTATTTCTCGCTGGTCAACGACATGTTCCTGCGCCTGATCAAGATGATCATTGCACCGCTGGTCTTCAGCACGGTGGTCTCCGGCATCGCCAACATGGGTGACAGCAAATCGGTCGGCCGTGTCGGGGCCAAGGCACTGTTATGGTTTGTCGCCGTTTCGGTCCTGTCGCTGTTCTTGGGCTGCTTCCTGGCCAACCTGTTCCACCCGGGAACCGGGCTGGGCATGACGCTGCCGGATGCCGGCGCGTCAACCAATCTCGCCACCAAGTCGCTTACCTTCAGTGGTTTCATGTTGAACATGATCCCGAAGAGTGCCTTTGAAGCGTTCGCCACCAACCAGATCCTGCAGATCCTGATCTTCTCGATCTTCTTTGGCCTGGCCATCGCATCGATTCCACGCAAGAGCGCGATCCCGATCATCCAGTTCACCGATAGCCTGGTGCACATCATGATCAAAATCACCGATTTTGTGATGCAGTTCGCACCGGTCGGCGTATTCGCTGCCATGTCCGCTGCCATTACCACGAATGGACTGGCTGTGCTGGCTACGTATGGAAAGCTGATCAGTTCCTTCTATGTCGGTCTGGGCATCCTGTTCGTTCTGCTCATGCTGGTGGGCTGGTTCTCGCTGGGGCGTCGACTGTTCACGCTGATCGGCATGCTGCGCGGTGTGACCCTGCTGGCTTTTTCCACCGCCAGCAGCGAAGCGGCGTATCCCAAGACCATGGAACAGCTGGAAAAATTCGGTGCCAGCAACAAGATCACCAGTTTCGTGCTGCCGCTGGGCTACTCGTTCAACCTGGTTGGCTCGATGATGTATCAGTCGTTCGCGGTGATCTTCATCGCCCAGGCTTACGGCATCCACATGCCGATTTCGCAACAGCTGACCATGCTGGCGGTGTTGATGATCTCCAGCAAGGGCATTGCCGGCGTGGCGCGCGCGTCCCTGGTCGTCGTGGCCGCCGTCCTGCCGATGTTCAACCTGCCAGAAGCGGGTCTGTTGCTAATCATGGCCATCGACCAGTTTCTGGACATGGGTCGTACGGCGATCAATGTCGTCGGTAACGGCATCGCCACCGCGGTTGTTGCCAAGTGGGAAGGCGAGCTTGGAAACGGAACGGACGAGAATGCGCAAGACATTCCGGCGGTGGATGAGTTTGACCCTAGCTATGCCGTGGAAGCCGCTCGCGCTTGAAGCACAAGGACAAAGCGCCGGCTGAGCCGGAAGTGTGAACCGCTCTGCCAACAATCAACCAGGCCGCGAAATTCGCGGCCTGGTTTTATTCAGATAATCACGCCCCGGCACGGGCGTGCCCGTCGCCGCTGTCTTTTTTGCCTGCATCCCCTCGATACTTGCTCATGTCGGATTGCCGGACACGATTTATATCTTGTGAAGATGCACAACTGTTGGTGCAAAAGATGGCACAAAAGCAGGCAAGGGTTCCATGTTTTGGTTGCCGACCGCACTGCTAAGATGCTTGCGCAGATACTGGTTTCTGATGCGGGTGCTATTCCAGTTTCAGTTAGGTGAACGCAAGCCCGGCAAGGTCGATCAAGATGGATGTGGTTTTCATCCATCAACATGGAGATAACAGCGTGACCATTTCCCGCAAGATTGTTTTGCTTATTTGCGCAGCACTAATGACCTGCGGAATCATCTTCGCAGTCGCGATGTATGGCTTCGGAGCAACGGCGAGCGAAATAGGCCATGTCGCTGCTCAATCGGCAGCAGTTGCGGGGAGTGAAGAGGTCAAGTCCTTGCAGCAGACCTTGGACAACGCACGCACCACCATGATTGTCACACTGGTCGCAGGCTTGTTCCTGCTGGGCGTTCTGGGTTTTTTGATTCTGCGCTCGATCGTCAAGCCACTGCGGCAGATGGAAGCCAGCATCGCCATGGCGGCGGACAAGCTGGATTTTACCGAGACCATTTCTCTGGGTTCGGAAGATGAAATTGGTCGGGCCGTGCAAGCCTATAACCGGTTATTGAATCGTCTCTGCGGCAGTTTTGCCGAGGTGCAGCAATCCATTGCCAATTTGCTGGATGTGACCGAAGAGGTGGATCATTCTTCGCGCAAGATTGCCCGAAATTCGCAGGTGCAAAGCGATGCTTCCGCCAACATGGCCTCTGCGGTTGAAGAGATGACAGTCAGTATCTCCGTGGTGGCAGAACAGGCGAATGATGCCAGCCAATACACCCAGCAATCACACACGACCGCCGCGCTTAGCGCCGAGGTGATTCTCGGCACCGTGACCGGTATCCAGCAAATTGCCGATACCGTGCGCGATGCGGCGGTACGGATCAAGGCACTACGCACGGATTGCGACAGTATTTCTTCGGTCGCCAATATGATTCGCGAGATCGCCGACCAGACCAATCTGCTGGCACTGAATGCGGCGATCGAGGCTGCCCGTGCCGGTGAGCAGGGACGAGGTTTTGCGGTGGTGGCCGATGAAGTGCGCAAGCTGGCCGAGCGCACCACGCAATCTACCCAGGAAATCAGCTCGCTGTTGAATCGCATGCAGGAAAGTGCCCGTTTGGCGGTCGATAGCATGGGACACACCGAAAAAGCGGTTGATGCAGGCGTGGACAATGCCCGGCAGGCTGGGGAATCAATCGAGCGGATCAAGACCGGAACGGATGCCGCGGCCAATGTGGTGGCAGATATTTCCACTGCCATGCGCGAGCAGGAAACCGCCAGCTCGGCGATTGCGCACAATATCGAACAAATTGCCCAGATCAGCGAACAGAACGCCTCGTCGGCCAAGATATCAGCGGCCGGCGTAGGCCGCATGACGCAGGTCGGGCGCGAAATGGCGCAGATACTGTCGGCCTACAAGGTTGAATCCGGACCGACAAAAATTGTTCTGCGCGCAGCGTTTGCAAATGCCGATGATCATCCGGCTGTGCGTGCAGTGCGCGCCATGGCGGAGACGATTCATGCGCGCAGCCAGGGGCGCATCACGCTGAAGATTTTTTCCGGCGGGGCATTTGGTGCGGAAAAAGAAATACTGGCACAAGTGAATGCCGGCACGCTGGATATCGGCCGAGGCAACGCTGCGATTCTGGCCAAGGATTGCCCGTCGACGGCAGTGCTGACCCTGCCTTACCTGTTCCACTCGGTCGAGCATATGCGGGCCGCCATGGACGGAGCGCCCGGCAAGGAAATTCTGGCTTCCTGCGCGCCGGCTGGATATGTCGGCCTGACGATTTATGACGGCGGCGTGCGCTCGATCTACAGCAACAAACCGATCCGAACCCTCAACGATATGCGCGGCATGAAGCTGCGCGTGATTCAATCGGAGCTGTGGACCGCCATCGCCCAAGCCATGGGGGCCAATGCCATTCCGTTGCCGCAGGATCAGGTCACTGTGGCAACACGGACCGGCATGATCGATTGCGCCGAGAACGGCATCCTTGTTTTCGATAACTACAAGCATCACGAAGTATTCAAGTACTTCTGCCAGACCGATCATGGTGTCGTGCCGGAACTGCTGCTGTTTTCGAAAAAACGTTGGGATATGCTGTCCGGTGAGGATCAATCACTGATCCTCGATGCCGCGCAAAAAACGGTTCCGCTCCTGCGCGGGTTCATGCGTGAGCGCGAAGAAGCCGCACGTAAAAATGCGCTGGCAGCTGGCACCACTTTTATTTCCGACGTGGACAAGGCATCTTTCCAGCGAGCCATGCGGCCGGTTTATGACCAGTTTGTTACCACGGCGCAGCAAAAGTTGTTGTTCCAGGCCATTCAGAAAATGAAATAGCGGATCAACGCCGTGAGCGGTTCATGTCAAATGAGGTGTATCAGCGTATTCTCATAAACAAACAGGGCATCATCCTCGCGGATTGATGCCCTGTTTTGCAAAAACCAATGGTTATTTCTTGGTTTTCTTCCGTCCTTGCGCCAACAGTTCATCCACGGCCTGGGTGATCGACCCGTCTTCCTTGCCCAGCATGGCCGGAGAAGTCACATACTTGCCGTTAACGATAAACTCCGGTACGCCATCAACGGCGTAATCCTTGGAAAGCTGCTCGATCTTTTTCAGGGCCAAACTGCTGGAAAAGCTGCCGTAATTGGCCTTGAACTTGGCTTGGTCAATGCCTTGTTTTTTCAGCCAATCAAACAGCGGGCCTTCCTTGCGCAGTTCGATGCGATCACGCTGCACCGCATCGAATACGGCCAGTTCATACTTGGTTTCAATGCCCATTTCCTGCAAGGCCACAAACAATTTGGCATGGGCCTCAATGTCAGGCCGTCCTGGCCACATCACATGGATGCGACGGAAGTTCACGTCTGGCGGTAGCTTCTTGGCCCATGCATCCACATACGGTTCGATCTTGTAGCAGTGCGGGCAGCCGTACCAGAAGAACTCGATCACTTCCTGTTTGCCTGGCACTTCCAGGGCATGCGGGGTCGCCAGGATCGTGTAATCCTTGCCCTCCTTCAATGCCGCCTGCGAGGCCCCTGCCGCCAGCAGGCCAGTGACCAAAACAATAGTTTTCAAGCAATTTTTGAACATTTACCGCACTCCGCGTTGAGAATCAGTCGCCTTTGACCACGGTACTTTCAATTCCGTTCCCATGCAACTGTGCGCGGGCTTTATCGATGTCGGCGGTCTGGTTGAATGGACCTACACGAACCCGGTGCCAGAGCCCTTTATCGGGAATATCCTGGGTTTGAATACGCGCTTCGATGCCGATCAGGGCCAGCTTGGCCTTCAGGTTGTCGGCCTCCTGCTCGTTCTGGAAGGAACCTATTTGCAGCCAGGCTTTCTTGGTGGCCTCGACTTTGGCCGGGCTGCTGGCCTCGGATTTTTTGACTTCGACGGGCTTGCTTTCCTTGCTCCCCTTGTCGTTCAGGGCGGGCAGCATGGTGTAAAAGTCGAAGCGATCCACACCACTGGCGCGTTGTGCCGGCGGGGCACTGGCGTTGTCAGAGGCAATGATCGGCGCCGGAGTTACGTCATCCTTGCCGACGGCGGGATGCATGATTTCCGGCGCGGAAGAGGGCACGGGCTGCGTAGGCACGGCACTGGCTGCAGTCGTGGATGCTGCCTTGCCACTAAATGGGCTAGAGCCGCGATTGACATAGAATGCCACGCATACTGCGGCGGCCACGCCCACTATCAGCCCAACCACCAGGCCGGTGAGCAGGGAACCGCCATTCTTGTTGCCGCCACCGCTGCGCGGTTTTTTCATGTCTCTTGCCATGTTTTACATTTTCTCCGGTGCGGTCACGCCGAGGATGGCGAGGCCATTGGCCAAGGTTTGCTTCACCGCTGAAATCAGGGCGATCCGGGCATAGGTGAGCTCCTGATCGTCGCTGAGGAAGCGGCTGACGTTGTAATAGCTGTGGAAATCGGCAGCAAGTTCTTTCAGATAGAACGCCACACTATGCGGCGCATACTCGGTGGCCGCCGCATTGATCATGGCCGGGAAATCGGCCAGACGACGCAGGAGAGCCGCTTCGTGTTCGGTGGTCAGCAAGTCAAAGCGGGCGCTGCGCAGGTCGCTCTGGCAGCCTGCCCATTCTTCCTGTACACGGCAGATGCGCGCGTGGGCGTACTGGATGTAATACACCGGGTTATCGTTGCTTTCCGATTTGGCCAGATCCAGGTCGAAATCCAGATGCTGGTCGGATTTGCGCAGTACATAAAACAAGCGCGCCGCATCGTTGCCGACTTCCTTGCGCAGATCGCGCAGGGTGACGAACGAGCCGGAACGCGTCGACATTGCCACTTGCTGGCCATTGCGGATCAAGTTGGCAAATTGCACCAGCGCGATATCGAGTTTGGCCGGATCGAGACCCAGTGCCGCCAGTGCACCCTTCACGCGGGCGATGTAGCCGTGGTGATCGGCGCCCCAGATATTGATGACCTTGTCGAAACCGCGCTCGAACTTGTTGACGTGGTAAGCGATATCGGAAGCAAAATAGGTATACAGGCCATTGTCGCGTTGAACCACGCGGTCCTTCTCGTCGCCAAACGAGGTTGAACGGAACCACTTCGCGCCATCTTGCATATAGATATGGCCGGCGGCTTCGAGTTTTTCCACGACTTTTGCAACAAGACCGGTTTCAAACAGCGATTTTTCCGAGAACCAGCAATCGAAGATCACGCCGAAATCGGTCAGGTCGGCCCGGCCATCGTTGAGTTGCTCGGTCAGTGCATAGTGGTGAATGTAGTGCCAGGCATCGCCGAGCAGCGCCTTGGCATTGGCGATCAGGGCATCCAGATGTCCTTCCTTGTCTTCATCGACATTCGGGGCGTTGCGGACGATATCGGCGGCTTGCCGCACATAGGCATCGCCGTGCAATGCCTGGATCTGGATCGCCATTTCGCGCACGTAGTCGCCCTGGTACCCGTTGGGCGGGAACGGCACGCTGACCTTGTGCAGTTCGAGGTAACGCAGCCAGGTCGATACCGCCAGAATGTCCATCTGCCGGCCGGCATCGTTCACATAGTATTCGCATTGCACCTTGAAACCGGCAAAGGCTAGCAGCGACGCAAGGCTTGCACCATAGGCTGCCCCTCGGCCATGGCCAACATGCAAAGGACCTGTCGGATTGGCCGAGACGAATTCCACCTGTATCTTGCTGCCCGCGCCGTAATTAGTCTGGCCGAACTTGGCGCCCGCTTCCAATACATCGCCGACGATGCGCTGGCGTGCTGCATGCGACAGGGTAAAGTTGATAAAGCCGGCGCCGGCAATCTCGGCTTTTTCCACCCATGCCGACAGTGGCAGTTCCTTGATGATTTTTTCCGCCAATGCGCGCGGATTCTGGCGCAGCGGTCGTGCCAGTTGCATGGCCAGGTTGGTGGCGTAATCCCCGTGGCGGGCATCTTTTGGGCGTTCGACCACGAACACGGTATCGGTGGCATCCGGCGCAACAGTCTGGAGCGCGTCTGCAAGAAGTTCGGTCAGGTGCTGTTTGAAATCGAGTTGCGACATGTTGCGGCTAGCTTGTGCGTTGGATAATCGGCGGATTATACGGTGCTTGATCGCTCTATGCAGCTTGTGCCGGCAGCCGGCAGCCCTGGAGTGGCAAAAATCCCATCAGGAATCGGCGCTCAAACCGGCCCAGCGCGTCAGCTCGGCAAGCTTTCTGCTACACTGGAATTCAATTTCAACCCATCATAAGGAGACCGCAATGCTGAAAGAAAAGATTTTTGACGAGATCGCCAGCAAGATCAGCGAGGCCATTGCGGCAAGTCCGGTCAAGGACGTGGAAAAAAACGTGCGTGCGATGATGGCCAGCGCTTTTAGCAAGCTGGATCTGGTAACCCGCGAGGAGTTCGAGATTCAGCAGCAAGTATTGATCAAATCGCGCGAAAAGCTAACCGAACTGGAAACCCGCGTGTCCGAACTGGAAGCGAAATCGGTCGGTGGCAATCCGCAAGACGAAATCTGATTTGCTTCTGCAACGCAAAACCGCCGGCAATCTGCCGGCGGTTTTTTTACGGTTACGCTGAAGCGGATTCCCCCGCGAATTTGCTCAGGTAGTGGCGTATCCGTTCAATTACCGCAACCCAATCGCCGGGTGTTTGCTGCCGGAACAGGCGCATACCGGGGTACCACGGCGAATCGCTGCGTTCACGCAACCAACGCCAGTCGGTATTGCGGGCGGGCAGCAGCAGCCAGCACGGAACGCCTAGCGCACCGGCGAGATGCGCCACCGCAGTATCGACCGAGATCAGCAGGTCGAGATGCGACAGGATCGCGGCCGTGTCGGAAAAATCGACCAGTGCTGCGCCAAGCTGCAGCAAGGGGCGTGGGGCGGCCATCTCGTTTTCGTTGCTTTTTTGCAGGCTGACGAAAACAGTGCCGGGAATCGACCAGAGCGGCGCCAGCAATTCCGGGCCGGGCAGCGAGCGCTGACGGTCATTGCTGTGCCTTGGGTTGCCCTGCCAGACCAAGCCGATTCGCAAGCCATGTTGAGGCAGTGTCGTTGCCATGCGCATCTTGTCGGCCGGGCGGGCGGAAAGATAGGGAATTTGCGCGGGTATTGTCTGTAGTGTGGTCTGGCAATGCAGTGGCAGGCTTAACGAGAGTACCCAATAATCGTGATCTGCGCCCGCGGCGGTTAAATCATCGCTGCGGATGATCCGGTCCACGCCGCCGAGCGTGGCCATCAGGCGGCATAACGGCGCGGGGCAAACCAGCGTGATCCAGCGCGCGCCACGGACCTTGAGCAGTGGCAGGTAGCGGCAAAACTGGATGCCGTCGCCCATGCCCTGTTCCAGCCAGACCAGCAGCGATTTCCCTGCCAGCGTTTCACCCTGCCATTGCGGATAGGGAAAGTCCGGCAGCAGTTTTTCCTGGTTCGAAATGCCCGGCGCATAACGTGCTTCGTGCCATGACCAGCCTTCCTCAAACCGCCCAAGGCTCAACAGCAGCTGGCCCAGGTGGGTGCGCAGCAAGGCGGAATCGGGTGATTGCACCAATGCTTGGCGCAATACGTGTTCGGCTTCGTCGCAGCGCCCGAGATCGGCAAGCAGCACGGCCAGATTGGAGGCATAGACTGGATTCGACGGTGCAAGGGCGATGGCGGTCTGGTAGTGCTGCTCGGCTTCGTGCGTTTGTGGCGTCTGGGCGAGGACGACGCCGAGATTGGAATGAATTTCTGCCGAGGTCGGGTTGAGTGTCAATGCCGTGCGATGGCATGTTTCGGCTTCGCCGAGCTGCCCCTGTTTTTCCAGCGTCAGCCCCAGATTGGTATGGGCCTGTGCGCTGCCAGAGGCGAGTGCAACGGCATCGCGCAGATGCTGCTCGGCTTCCCGGAATCGACCCAGTTTGACCAGAAGTGCGCCGAGGTTGCTGTGGGCGCTGGCATGCTGCGCGTCGAGATCGAGGGCCTGACGGTAGCATTGTTCGGCTTGGTTATCCTGTTGGTGCTTGGCCAGGAGTGCGCCCAGGTTGGAGTGGGTGTCCGCATCGTCGGGATTGATGGCAAGAACACGGCGATAACATTGTTCGGCTTCGTCATCCTGCTCGCTCTGGGCCAGCAGTACACCCAGATTGCACAACGCTACCTGATGCTCGGGATCAAGGCCGATGGCCTGCCGGTAAAGTTGCCCGGCTTCGCTTAATTGGCCGTTATTGGCTTGCAGAATCGCCAGATTGCAACAGATGCCGGCATTTTCGATTCCGCGCGCCAATGCCTGTTGCCAGAGCTGTTCCGCATAAGGAGCTTGGCCGAGCCGTTTGGCACAGAGCCCGGCGATTTCAAAGACCTCTGCATGCTCAGTGCCTGTCTGGATCAGGATTTCTGCTTCTTGCAGTGCCGGCAGCCATTCGCCGGCGCAAAAGCGCTGGATGATGGAAAGTACCGACCCGATCGCGGTGTCGGGAAGCGCATCAACAGGGGGTGGAGTATTTTCCTGGTATTCACGCATGGACGCAGTATTCCACAAGCGCCGGGGGCGACGCTGCGAGTTTACGCAAAATCGCCCCCGGTCGTCGTGCAGAGGGATGGCTTATTGCGCGTATTCGCTCAACGGAATACAGCTGCAGAACAGCTTGCGGTCGCCATAGACGTTATCGGCCCGGCCAACTGGCGGCCAGTATTTTTGTTGGCGCAAGGCAGAGAGCGGATAGGCTGCGACTTCCCGGCTGTAGGCGTGGGTCCAGGCATCGGCCGTCACGACTTCTGCGGTGTGCGGCGCGTGTTTCAGCGGATTGTCTTCCTTGTCGAACAGTCCTTCCTCCACGGCGCGGATTTCGGCGCGGATGGCGATCATGGCTTCAATGAAGCGGTCGAGCTCGGCCAGTGATTCCGATTCTGTCGGCTCGATCATCAGGGTGCCCGGTACCGGGAACGACATCGTCGGCGCGTGGAAGCCGTAATCGATCAGGCGCTTGGCCACGTCGTCCACGCTGATGCCGCTGGCGTCCTTCAGCGGACGCAGGTCGAGGATGCACTCATGCGCGACCAGCGCGTTCGGGCCGGTATAGAGCACCGGGTAGTGCGGGGCCAGCCGGGTGGCGATGTAGTTGGCAGCGAGAATCGCCGATTCGGTCGATGCGGTCAGCCCCGCGCCGCCCATCATGGCGATATACATCCACGAGATCGGCAGGATGCTGGCCGAACCGAACGGTGCGGCGGAAATCGCGCCGATGGCTTGTTCGCGCCCTGGCAGGAATGGCACCAGATGCGCTGCCACGGCCACCGGTCCCACGCCCGGTCCGCCACCGCCATGCGGAATGCAGAAGGTCTTGTGCAGGTTCAGGTGCGAGACGTCGCCGCCGAATTCGCCCGGCGCGGCGAGGCCGACCAGCGCGTTCATGTTGGCGCCGTCAACATACACCTGTCCGCCGTGAGCGTGGACGATCTGGCAGATCTCGCGCACCCGCTCTTCGAATACGCCATGCGTGGAGGGATAGGTGATCATGATCGCGGCCAGCTTGTCGCTGTGCAGCTCGGCCTTGGTCTTCAGGTCGGCAATGTCGACATTGCCCTGCGCATCACAGGCCACGACCACTACCTGCATGCCGGCCATGTGCGCCGACGCCGGATTGGTACCGTGCGCCGAACTCGGGATCAGGCAGATATTGCGTTGTGCCTCGCCGCGGCTGGCGTGATAGGCATGGATCATCATCAGCCCGGCGTATTCGCCCTGCGAACCAGCATTCGGTTGCAGCGACACGCCGGCATAACCGGTGGCTGCGCACAGCATGGTTTCGAGCTGGCCGATCATTTGCAGATAGCCCGCCGCCTGTTCGTTCGGCGCGAACGGATGGATGTTGGCAAATTCCGGCCAGGTGACCGGCAGCATTTCGCTGGTGGCGTTGAGCTTCATCGTGCACGAGCCGAGCGGAATCATGGCGCGGTCGAGCGCGATGTCCTTGTCCGCCAGTCGGCGCAGGTAACGCAACATCTCGGTTTCGGTGTGATAGCGGTTGAAGACCGGATGGGTGAGAAAGGCCGAATTGCGGCGCAGGCTGGCGGGAATGCCGGCCGTGCCGGCTTCGAGCACGGTGAAATCGGGGCAGGTCTGGCCGGATTGGGCAAAGAGTTGCCACAATGCCGTCACATCCGCCCGCGTGCTGGTTTCGTCCAGCGATATCCCGATACGCTGGTCGGGCAGCGGACGCAGGTTCATCTGTTTTGCTGCAGCCAGCGTGTGAATGTGTGCGGTCTGTGCGCCGGTGGTGATCGTCAGCGTATCGAAGAAGGTTGCGTTTTCAATGGAGTAACCGAGTTGGTTCAGTCCGGCGGCCAGAATTGCGGTCAGGCGGTGCGTGCGTTCGGCAATGGTCGCGAGTCCCCGCGGGCCATGATAGACCGCGTACATCGACGCCATCACCGCCAGCAATACCTGTGCGGTACAAATGTTGGAGGTCGCTTTTTCGCGCCGGATATGCTGTTCGCGCGTTTGCAGTGCCAGCCGGTAAGCCGGTTTGCCCTGGGCATCGACGGTGACGCCGACGAGGCGGCCAGGCATGCTGCGCTTGATCGCGTCGCGCGTGGCCATGTATGCGGCATGCGGCCCGCCATAGCCCATCGGCACGCCAAAACGCTGGGTCGATCCGATGACTACATCCGCGCCCCACTCGCCTGGCGGCGTGAGCAGACACAATGCCAAGAGGTCGGCGGCGACAATGACCATGCCGCCACGCGCCTTGTAGCGCTGCACCCATTCGCGGTAATCGCAAACCACGCCGTTCGCGCCCGGATACTGCAGCACCACGGCGAAGGAATCCGCTTCCAGCGCTTCATCGCCGCGACAGGTGCGCACTTCGATACCGAGCGGTTTAGCGCGGGTTTCGATTACGGCGCGGGTTTGCGGCAGGACATCGTCGGCGACGAACAGCACATTCGACTGACTGCTGCCGGCGCGTTGCGCCAGCGTCATGGCCTCGGCGGCAGCGGTGGCTTCGTCTAGCATCGAGGCATTGGCGATATCCATGCCGGTCAGGTCGGTGATCATGGTCTGGAAGTTGAGTAGCGCTTCCAGCCGGCCTTGCGAAATCTCCGGCTGGTATGGCGTATAGGCGGTGTACCAGGCCGGGTTTTCCAGAATGTTGCGCAGGATCACGCCCGGTGTGTGGGTGCCGTAATAGCCCTGGCCGATAAACGATTTGAACACCTGATTGTTCGCGGCGATGGCTTTCAGTTCCGCCAGTGCTTCGGTTTCCGGCATCGGCGCAGAAAGCGGCATTGTTGCGCTGCGACGGATGGCGGGCGGAATCACCGCGTTGATCAGCTCGGCGCGGCTGGCATAACCGAGCGTCGCCAGCATGTGCTGCTGTTCCGGATCGGCGGTGCCAATGTGGCGAGCGATGAAAGCATCGCGTTGTTCAAGATCGGCAAGGGTACGGGGCATTCGTGTTTCTCCAGTGCATTCACCCCAGCGGCACCCCTTTTCTGGCGCGACTGCCAGTTGGGTTTTTATTGCCGGTGGGGTGGTGTTATGTTGCTATTTAATCCAGCAGGGCTTTGTAGGCAGCTTCATCCAATAGGCCATCGGTATCCGCCAGGTTGTCTGGTTGCACCCGGATGAACCAGCCTTCGCCTTCGGCATCTTCGTTTACTTTTTCCGGGGTGTCGGCCAGCGTTTCGTTGACGGCGAGGATCGTGCCGGCAATCGGCATTTTCACGTCGCCAGCGGCTTTGACCGATTCGATCACGCAAGCGGCTTCTTCCTTGGCAAAGTGCTTGCCGATGGCGGGCAGTTCGACAAATACCAGGTCGCCCAGAGCGTCTTGTGCGTGATGGGTAATGCCGATGGTGACAGTGCCGTCAGCTTCAACGCGCAGCCATTCATGGTCGTGGGTGTATTTCATGGTTGTTCCTTTGTAATAAGGGTGTGGTGTTGAATCAATTGGGTACTTGCATCGCAGGACGGGACTTGCCGAACGAAGCTTCGGTTGGGATTCGTATTTCGTCCGGTACAAGTCAAACAGGTTTAGCCCCGGTAATAACGTTGCGGCACAAAAGGGGGCTTGCTGACCTGCATGCGTACGGGCTTGCCGCGCACGATGGCCAGCACTTCGGCATCGGCAGCGGTGTATTTGGTCGGCAGGTAGGCCAGGGCGATCACGCCGTTGCGGCTGGGGCCGAAGCCGCCACTGCATACGGTGCCGATGGTTTCGCCGGCCAGATTGGTGATTTCGCTGCCTTCGCGTACCGGCGTGCGTTCCAGTCCAACCAGTCCGACACGCTTGCGCGAGGTGCCTTGCACGATTTCGGCCAGGATGCGGTCTTCGCCGGGGAATCCGCCTTCGCGTGCCCCGCCGACGCGGCGGGCTTTGGAAATCGCCCAGGTCAGCCCGGCCTCGACCGGACTCGTGCTGGCGTCGAGATCGTGGCCATACAGGCAAAGGCCGGCTTCAAGGCGCAAGGAATCGCGCGCGCCCAAGCCAACCGGTGCAACCTCCTCGTGGGCAAGCAGGGCACGGGCGAGAGATTCGGCGTGGCTGTTGGGGATGGAAATTTCAAAGCCGTCTTCGCCGCTATAGCCCGAGCGGGTGACGAAACATTCCACGCCGCACAGCAGCATCGTGCGCGCCGTCATGAAGGTCCAACCGGCAAAGTCGGAATGCGCGGGTGCCAGCCGCGACAGAACCTCGGCGGCGGCCGGGCCTTGCAGTGCGATCAGGGCGTGTTCGGGCAGCACTTCGATACGGCAGCGCTCGCCGATATGGTTGCGCAGGTGCGCGATGTCCTGGGCTTTGCAGGCGGCGTTGATGACTACGAAAAGATGATCGCCGGCATGGGTGATCATCAGGTCGTCCAGGATGCCGCCGGTGGCATTGGTGAAAAAGGCGTAGCGCTGCTGGCCGACGGGCAGGTCGAGCAGATCGACCGGCACCAGCGTTTCCAGTGCCGCTGCCGCATCCGGTCCCCACAGGCGCAACTGGCCCATGTGCGAGACATCGAACAGGCCGGCCTGGGCGCGGGTATGCAGGTGCTCCTTGAGTACGCCTGCCGGATATTGCACGGGCATGCTGTAGCCGGCGAAAGGCACCATGCGTGCACCAAGTTCGGTGTGCAGGCCATGCAGGGCGGTTTGGAGCAGGGATTCAGTCATGTTTTCGATCCTTGGACGCAAAAAAAAAGAACAGCCGACAGCGCTAAGCTGTCAACCGTCCCTCTGTCCTCTTTACCTGAGAGTTTCCGGCGGGTAAGCCGGGTGCCCCTTCGGTGGGCAGCTTTGACAGCTGCCTCTCTCCAGATCGGTGTGGCCTTTGCGGCCTGGTTCTTCCGGTTCTTTTGCCTGAGCGATTATGGGAATTACGCCTTCGGCGGCGGCCTGTGCCGCGCTCTCCCGGGAGAGCCTTTAGTCGTTTCATCATAACCCGGCTATCAGGAAATGACTACTAGGGGATACCGCATCAGTTGGTTGCTTGCACCCGCGGCGCGAGCGTGCGCAGCTTCAGTGCGATGGCAAACCCGGCAATCAGCATCAATCCGAGCAGCGCCACGACGCCATACCATTGCCCAAAGCTCCACATGAAGCCGGTGACCGTACCCAGACAACTGGCACCCAGGTAATAAATGCTCAGGTAGAGCGCGGTCGCCAAAGATTTGTTGCGCAGCGCGCGGAAACCCAGCCAGCTACTGGCGATGGAGTGCCCGCCAAAGAAGCCGAAAGAAAGAATGGCGGTACCCAGATAGATCAGCCAGATGGAATCGGGCAATGTAATCAGCACGCCCAGCAGCATGCTCATGACCATGATCCACAGTACGTTGCGTCTGCCGAAACGGTCCGCCAGCGTGCCGGCCCAGCCGGCGGCAAAAATACCGGCGGCGTTGAGTGAATAAATGATGCTGATATGGCTCTGGCTATAGGAAAACGGTGCGGCGGCAAGGCGGAAGGCCAGATAATTGAACAGGCTGACGAAACTGCCCATCAGGATAAAGCCGGTCAGGAACAGCCAGGGCAGGCCGGCGTCGGAAAAATGGCTACGTGCACCGACCAGCATGCGTTTGAGCGTGACGCCGGAGGCACGAAAATGCTGTGAGCCCGGCAGGCTGCGCCAAAATTCGAGCGCCGCGAGCAAGCCGATTGAACCCAGTGCCAGCGTGACCGTCCGCCAGGAGAAATAGTCGGAAAGAATGGCCATGGCAAAGCGCCCGAACATGCCGCCGACTGCGTTGCCCGCAATGTACATGCCAATGGTGCGGCCCAGGATATCGGGTTCTATTTCTTCACTGAGATAAGCAATGGCGACGGCAGGCAAGCCCGCCAGCGCGACGCCCAATAATGCGCGCAGAAAAACCAGTTGTTGGAAGCTGGATACGGTGGCGCAGAGCAAGGTCAACAATGCTGACAGCAGTAGCGAGGCATTCATGACGGGTTTGCGACCGAAACGGTCGGCCAGCAGGCTGGCGGGAATCAGCGAGAATGCCATTGCGCCGGTTGCCGCGGACAATACGCCGCTGGCTGCGGCGGGATTGATCTGAAAATCACTGGCAAATACCGGCATCAGCGGTTGCATCCCGTAGAGCAGGGCGAAGGTCGCGAAGCCGCCGATCAACATGGCACGACTGACATTGGTGTATTCGCGAGTTCCTGCCTGGATAAGGGATTGGCTAACCGCACGGGCTGGCGATGCCGTTTGGCGCGGGAGCGGATGAGACGGACTGATCGAACTGTCAAACGTGGTGACGATAGGGTTGGTCATGATGGCTATGGGTTTTGGCGCGGGCGCCTTTGAGTGATGATTGGGATGCTAGTCTTGCCCGTTGTAGTGGTCCAATATATATTTACGCATCAATTGATATGTATTGGATATAAGTGGAACTGCGACATCTGCGTTATTTCCTGGCCGTGGCCGAGGAATTGCATTTCACCCGTGCGGCTGCGCGGCTGCATATCGGACAACCGCCACTGAGCCAGCAAATCCAGGCGCTGGAAGAAGAGTTGGGCGTGGTGTTGTTCGAGCGCAACCGGCGTCGCGTGGCGCTGACCGAAGCGGGCAAGTGCTTTCTGGCCGGAACTCGCCGGGTTTTTGCCGAGGTAGAGCGCGCGGTGGATGATGCGCGTCGCGCTGCGCGCGGCGAGGTGGGCGAATTGCGTGTCGGGTACAGCGCATCCTTGCCCTTTACCAGCCTGTTGCCGCGCGTGTTGCACGATTACCGACAAATGCATCCGGATGTCGAGCTGACGCTGAGCAGTCTTTTTTCGGCCGAGCAATACGATGCGCTACTGGCTGAGCGGCTGGATGTGGGTCTGTTGCGCTTTTCTGGCGTGGATGTGCCGACGGGCATTGCGCTGCATGAAATCAGCCGCGATGTCTTGCGCGTGGTTATTCACGAAAGCCATCCGCTGGCGCAGCAGGCATCGATTGCGCTGATCGAATTGAAAGATGAAGGCTTCATCACTTATCCGCACGATCTGGGCGCGCGCTTCAATATCCATGAACGCCAGCTTTGCCTGGCAGCCGGCTTCGATCCGAAGGTGGTGCAGGAGGCACGTGAAGCGACTACCCAGATCGGGTTGGTCGCTGCCGGTTTTGGCGTGGCATTGTTACCGGCACCGCTGGAATGTGTGCGGATCGACGGCGTGCGTTATGTGCCCTTGCAGGATGAAACGGCTTACGTGGTGCTCGCGGCCGCGACGCGGCGCGGGCGTTTGCCCAAGATGATCAGTGATTTCCTCGACGTGCTGATGACGCGCAATGCGGAAATGACGGGTGGGCGTCCGCCGGTTTGAGCGGGCATCCGGGAAGCGGGGTGACTCCAGGGAATCACAGCTTGGGTGAATCGTCTCCGGCTTGGAAACCGCATAGCAAGCCGGGCAGCGCCAGCCCTTTCGAGAAAGCAATCACCTTGAACAAATCACCCATTTCCGCCGGATTGACCAGTTTTTGCGCGGCCGCGACAGCGGGCAGGTATTGTTTCAGGTTGCCGGCATCAAGTCGGTTCAGTTGCTCCATCAATCCGGCATTGACCAGATATGCACCCTGCGTCAGATAGCCTTCCAGCGCCAGCCCGGCGTCGGCGCCGGCGCGCCAGATCGCAGAAAAATCCACATGCGTGGTGATATCGTTGAGACCCGGCAGCCAGAAGGGATCGGTGTGGCTGTGATGGCGGTAATGGCACATCAGCGTGCCCATATGGCGCTGCGGATGGTAATACTCACTCGAGGCAAAACCGTAATCGAGCAACAGGATCGCACCTGCATCTAGGCTGGCGGCCAGACTCTTGATGAATCCCTGCGCTTCGAGCTGGATCTCGGTCAGGTAGACATCGGCGACCGGCAGAACCAGTGCCTGCATCATCAGGTGCATGTCGTGGATGGGCCGATCCTGCCACTGGAAACCGTCTTGCCAAGTGATGCCGCGCTCTTCCCAGCCCGCTGTACCAAAATGCACCAGCGCGCAGGGCATCGCGTCGAGCACTTCATTACCAATGATTGCGCCGCGAAAATGCTCTGGCAGTGTGGTGAGCCATTCGATGCGTGCGACAAGCTCCGGCACCTCTCTTTCCAATAATTCGCGCTGGCGCTGCTGCAGCTCGGCCGAAAGCTCCAGAATCCGGTAGCGGTGCGGTAATTGCCCGCGCGCGGCGAGCGAACGCAGCACTTGCAGCGCCAGTTGGCCGGTACCTGCGCCGATTTCCAGTACCTCGCCAGTACCCTGCAATTCCGGTGCCGCCAGCACGTCGGCGAGCGTCGCTGCCAGGCAGGCGCCAAACAAGGGCGAGATTTCCGGTGCGGTGACAAAATCGCCTGCCGTGCCAAACTTGGCCGCGCCGCCGCTGTAATAGCCCAGGCCCGGCGCATACAGGGCCAGGCGCATGTAATCGGAAAACGCAATCCAGCCACCGGCTTCTTCGATTCGCGTGCGAATCAAGGAAACCAGTGCTTCGCTGGCGCTGCGGGCATCGGGTGAAGGTTGTGGAAGCTGGGCTTGCGGATTGGGCATGATGGGCGGCAGAATCGGTGGATAAGAAAGATTCTAACTGGAGAAACGCCATGCAGGAAAAAGTCGCACTGATTACCGGTGGCGCGCGTCGTGTTGGCGCAGGCATCGTGCGCGAATTGCATGCGCATGGTTGGCGTGTTCTGTTGCATTACCGCAGCTCGGCGCAGGATGCGCAGGCACTTGCCGATGAACTCAATGCCGTGCGGCCCGGATCGGTGGCGCTGTGCCAGCTCGACTTGTTGCACACGGCGCGTTTGCCGGAACTGGTCGCTGCGGCGATCGAACACTTTGGCCGGCTCGATGCGCTGGTCAACAACGCGTCATCGTTCTATTCCACACCGCTAGGCCAGATCAGTGAAACCATATGGGACGATCTGATCGGCTCCAATCTGAAAGCGCCGATGTTCCTTGCCCAAGCCGCCGCGCCCGAGTTGACCAAAACCGGGGGTGCCATCGTCAACATCGCCGATATCCATGTCGAGCGCCCGCTGGCCGGTTTCCCGGTCTACACCATCGCCAAGGCCGGTGTCGCGGCAATGACGCGGGTGCTGGCACGCGAACTCGCGCCGCAGGTGCGCGTGAACGCCATCGCGCCCGGCGTGAACCTTTGGCCGGAAAACGATACCGATTTCGACCCCGCCGAACGCGAACGCATCCTCGCCACCATCCCGCTCGGCCGCAACGGCCAGCCACAGGATATCGCTCAAGCCATCTCCTTTTTGCTGGAAGCGCCGTATATCACCGGCGTGATCCTGCCGGTGGACGGGGGGAGGAATGTGTTTTTGTAGCGAGAATGGAGAAGGAAAAGGGAGTAGGTTCAACTGGATTGCCGGTCGAAGAAATGGGTGAGATGGGGAAATTCATGGCTTTTTGACCGGTAAGTCAGGAGCGAGAGAATGAAGCTCCGTCATCTCACTAAGGGTTAAAGATATCCCCTCATCCAAAGAACATACGCCGATAATTATTTATTACAACCGAGTTATGGCAAGGAGAAGCAGCTTCCGTCGGGTCATTTTTTCTTTCCCGTGATGCTGCTCTCTGTGGCAATTGGGACATAGTGCGGCTGCGTTTACCAAAGTGTCTTCCCCGCCCTCTGAAAGTGGAGTGATATGGTGTACTTCCAAGTAGGGAATGCCATCCTCTTTTAAAAAAAGAACAGTTTTGCAGTCTGGCATTTCACATTTCCCGCCAGACCTTAGCAACGCGGCGCGAACTACAAATGGATCTCTCACAAAATCAGTGCGAACAGTCTCGATCGTCTTCGGTTTGCCCTTGGCTCGGTTGGCTTTTTCAAAAATGGCAGTTGGATTTGTGCAGGCCATATTTTCGACCAAAACATCCTTATCGGTTGATGAAGTAAGCTTGATGGCAAATAGCTGTTTTCCAATATTGCCAATCAGTATTTCATCCCCGATCTCCAGCCAGTGGCTGATGAACTCTCGTCCCATTCGTGGTTCTGGCGGTCGATCGGCCGTGTCGCTTCGTTCTGCGTGGTAATAGGATGCTTCAATCTTCCGGGCAGCATCGCCCAGAATCGTGACATTAAAAGAATTGCCATGTTTGGGTTGTATGTCAGCGGCGTTGATGGCCATTTTTTGCGCGTTGTTTGGCACATAGGCGCTTTTTGATTTGTCGGTTTTCGTGACCTTTTTAATCCCGTAATGGTCAAACAGCTCTATCCATTCCATGATTTCTCCTCGTGTTTGCCCTAAATGCTTACAGGATGCAAACGATACTCCTACAAGGATGGATTGGAAACAATGCCCGCGAGATGATGTGTGACTAATCGATAACGATGTCGATCTGGTTTGTATCCAGCCAATCTGCAAGGATGGTGGCAACATCATTCAGTGATTTTTGCCGTGGAGATTTGAGAGCACACTCCCAGACAATTGCAATTCGCCACCCTGCATTTTTTAGAAGTTCTATTGCAGTCCGGTCACGATCTTGGTTTTTTTGGATTTTTGTTTTCCAAAAACAGGTTCGGGTTTGAGGCAGTTTGAAGTAGCGACAATCATGCCCATGCCAAAAACATCCGTGAACAAAAATTACAGCCTTGTACTTCGGGAAAACCAAATCAGGTTTCCCCGGCAAGTCTTTGACATGCAAGCGAAAACGAAAGCCCTGCGCGTGCAGGGCTTTGCGGATAAGCATTTCGGGCTTTGTGTTTTTGCTGCGAATGCCCGACATCATCCGGCTTCGAGTGGCGGGATCGACAACATCCGTCATTGCAAGGCGGGAACCCAGAAGTCTTGACCGTTTTTTGCAGTGGCAGACAGGTTTTCCTGATAGCCCATCCAGTTCATGTATGTCGCTTGGCCAAGCGTATAGGTGCTTTCACCCAAGTGGGTAAACATTGTCTGGTAAATCTCCCTGATTTTGGCGCATGCATCAGCATCAAAGCATGCCATGCCTGCTTCATCGGTACAGCCTGCGGGATCATCGTCCGGATTCAGGTTGAATCCAAGTTCAATCATCTGGCACCACCAGCGGCTGGCCTCTGCGGCAGTCGCACGGGAAAATTTAGGAATCTGGTTAGCGGACAGCATATTCAATCTCCTTTTCCTTGTGGTCGATACCCATCCCGGAATTGGCCCAGAGGTCTGTCTCGGGCGAATCGAACGATTGTTCAATTATCCAGGGTTTCATGATTCGTGCAACTTCTTTGAATACGGACATGACAACCGAGTTGCCAAACTGTTTGTAAGCCCGCGTATCCGACACCGGAATCCGGAAGTCGTCCGGGTAGCCCATCAGCCGCGCACATTCCCGCGGGGTCAGGCGGCGCGGGTTTTTGCCTTCGCCCTGCCAGACCAGAATTTCCGAGCCGTCCTTGTAGTAACGGGCCGAGAGCGTGCGGGAAATGCTGTCCGGGTAAACCAGCCCGAAGCCGAAACCGTTTCCCTTGGCCTTGTGCTTGGCGGAATAGTCCTGCAGGTATTGCCACAGCTTGGGCGTGAGCGTGTATTTGTCGTTGACCTTGCCGGTCTTGTGATCGAAATAGGTGTCGCCATCGTGCGCCAGCACCGCTTCACTGCCATTGGTGCGGTGCAGGATGTCGCGCATTTTCACCACGCTTTTTTCCGGCAGTTGCAGTGCATCCCAGCTGAACGGCGTCGGGTCGCGGAAGCCGACGATCACGATGCGTTCGCGGTGCTGCGGTGTCCAGTGCTGGCCGTCCAGAATCTTGTATTGAACGTGGTAGCCCAGCTGTTCGCGCAAGGTACGCAGTATCACGTCGAAGGTGCGGCCCTTGTCGTGCGATTGCAGGTTTTTCACGTTTTCCAGTACGAACGCGCGCGGGCGTTTGGCGGCGATGATGCGGGCCACGTCGAAAAACAGCGTGCCTTGGGTTTCGTCGGCAAAGCCGTGCGCCCGGCCCAATGCATTTTTCTTGGAAACCCCGGCAATGCTGAAGGGCTGGCAGGGAAAACCCGCCAGCAGCACATCGTGATCCGGAACATCGTGCTCCGATATGGCGGTGATGTCGCCTGCTATCGGTTGGCCGTCGGCAAAGTTGGCGTGGTAGGTCTTTTGCGCGTAGCTGTCCCATTCGCTGGTGAATACGCAGCGCCCGCCTTCCAGCTCGAAAGCTTTGCGGATACCGCCAATCCCGGCAAAAAGATCTATGAAGGTAAAGTCGGCGGCGGTGTCGCGATTGTCGCCCAAGGGCAGCAGCATCTGCCGCAGGGCGCTGAGCAAGTAAGGCTTGGGCTCGGTCTCGCGGGCCAGCCAGCGCCCGACTGTCGATGGGGTGACTTGCAGTTTTTGGGCAATGTCGCTTTGCGTGTGGAAGCGGGCAACTTCGTCAAGGCACTGGAGGACAGCACTGGTTTCCGGGGCGTTCATGGTTTGCCTCTGGGTTATTTTTTTGCATTTTGATTGAAAAAAATCCCAGAGTCAACAAGAAAAAGAACAATCGTTCTGTTTGTACGGCTGTGTTGTCTAGATTGCTTATGTCGTGGCGTTCTGGGCCGGAGGCGGGGAGCCCGCAGTCCCATGAAGTCTTGTTTCCTTTATTTACAGGAAGTGCCCTGGTCGCCCAGTGCCATCAGCCATGCACCGACTCGCCATAATGGCGAAATGCCGCATGGATGGCCTCAAGCAACTCCGCCTCGTTCCACGGCTTGGGGAGCAGCTTGAAAATCTCGCCGCGGTTGATCGCTCCGCGAACGTTGTCCGCGTCAGTAT
>JARLJJ010000460.1 GCA_031291275.1 Formivibrio sp. | reverse complement strand
GCATTCTGTACGGCTGTATCAAACTTGGCCTGATCGGCGCCGGGGATTTTCACCTCGACATCCAAATGCACGGTCGTGATGGTGAAGCCGGCCTCGGTTTTTTCCAGCGTCAGGGTTGCCTTGGTGTCAATGCTTTCCGCAATCATGCCCGCTTCGCCAAGTTGCGCCGAAAGCGCCATGGAAAAGCAGCCGGCATGGGCTGCCGCGATCAGTTCTTCGGGATTAGTTCCGACCCCGTTTTCGAAACGGGTGCTGAAGGAATATTGCGTTTGTTTTAGTACACCGCTCTGGGTAGACACGGTGCCCTTGCCGTCTTTTAAACCACCGGACCAGTGAGCACTGGCTGTGCGTTGCATGCTGCCCTCCTAAAAAACTTATTCTATCCCGAGCCAGCACCAATTCGTGAAGTGGATACGACGCCTTCCGAAAACGATAACCCTACCTCAAGATTAAGCCGTGCTCAGAATTGTGGCGATCCACTTGCTGATGATTAGTAGAAGTCCGAACAACTGAGGAAATATCCGCACAGGGGACACACCAGTTTGCAGTGGTTGGGCTCCAGTGCCGTTGAGCAGTTAGGACATACCTGCTGGATCTTGGCCTGCAGGTTCTCTATTCGAGAAAGTGCGCCCGCTGGGGACTGCAAGATGGGACTCTTCCTGGTCATGGAATCGATAGGGAATTGTACAGAACCAGCAATAAGTTAAGTTTCGCCCAGAACTTGATCAGCAACATCGCAAAGCTTTGCAACCATTTCTCCCGGAAGGAGGGCGAGTTAGCTATTGATGGTCACGGTGCTGTCGTCTACCACTTAAGTGTATGTATGAGCGTATTCTAGTGTAGCGAATTTGCTTTGAATTTGTCAGCAAACCACTATAATTACGACCGTAGCAGAATATTCCGCCTCAGCACGAACGTCCTACTGTCAAATGTTTTTGAAACGCACGTGCGGGCTGGTCTCAACGTCTCATTCGCCGTAGTTACTAAGTAGTTACTATAGCGGCCGCTGCGCGGGAGCGTGCTGGGCTAGTCGGTAAACCGCACAGACGCCACCACGCTACGAGGTTCAGCGTTCGCCGCTTGCTGGTTGATAAAGCTTTTCCAAGGGAAACTCTAGGGACCAATTCAAGGAGGTTGTGAAAAATGAAACAAACAATGATTGCCGCCCTCGCCGCCCTCATGCTTGCCGGAGCGCTCAGTGCCGTTAGCGGCACGACCTCCCCAAAT
>JARLJJ010000459.1 GCA_031291275.1 Formivibrio sp. | reverse complement strand
GGGTGCGGGATGTCATGGCCCGGTTCCTCCTGGGTAACGAGGCGGATCGCCTCATCACCCAACATAGGAAACTGCGGGGTTTTACCCTTCACCGACCAATAACTTTGAACGGAGCGCATACCGCGCGAGCGGTTTAGTCCCTTGGCCGCGTGCTGCCCGATGCGTTTTGGCTCATGTCGACCCGGAGCAGGCTTTCGGATTTCTCCAAATCCGTCGCTCGAAGAGACGTTAGGTGTGTCACGGATTGCGAGCGTTTTCCGGAGAACTGTCGGCAGCATGCTGCTTCAGCATCTGTTGGAGGTCTTGTTGGCCGAAAAATGAATCTATGGCGTGGATCGAGACCACACGAACGCCATATTCTCCTGTCAATGTGTGAGCGATCGATGCCCGGCGTGCGTCAGTTCCATCGGTATGGTCGAAAAGCGCGAATGTTGAACATGTATGAACAATGCCATTTATCTCGCGATCGTACCAGGATACCCCGGTCGAGCACCCTCTAGAGGAGATCCATCGTTGCGCCGAGGTGAGATAAAAACGATTGTCGTGTGACGTCTCGTGGACGATCAATCGCTCAACGGTATCAGCTAGCAATCCGCACGCAAACACGTTGTAAATGCCGAGTGCAAGGAATAGGAATAGCAGTGTCCGCGCGGAAATTGCACGCTGAGTCGTTTGTTGATTGCGCATGCTTCGGCAAATCACTGCGCCCAAGATTGCTAATAATAAGCCTGCTGCGATGGCACCTATCCAGACCGGATTAAAGCGCGTTCGAAATGACGAAGCTGGAAAGGCATCTTGCACGAACGCCGATAAAAGCCAGGCAAGCGGGCCGGTGCCAAGTACGGTTACGACAAGCAACGTTGCACCGTAAGAGCGTCCTTTCATTTTCATTGGATAAGTGGGCCGATGAGGGAGTTTATATCATTCAGTTATCCCTACGCATATTTCAGCCACCGCGTCATTCAGGCTATTGATTGTCAGCAATCTGGCTTACGATGGTGACTGTCCGAACGTGTTTAGGGTTGTAGGACGCCTGCCCTGATCCGTCGGCATGTCAACTCGCCCAGACGCTAGCGGGCAGGCGTCCTACAAGCCCCAAGGGAGGAAACCGTGGAGTGGTCCAACATGGCCTGAACCTTTCACCGCTATGGC
>JARLJJ010000458.1 GCA_031291275.1 Formivibrio sp. | reverse complement strand
TGCGCAGCATCCTCGAGTTGAGTATTCAGGTCCTGGGTGTCTTGCTCATCCTGCTTGTCGTCTTTGGCGCTCCGCAACAGATGCCTACCATTCTGGGCCTGGCCACTGCTGGAATCACCATTGTGTTGCAGGACTTCATTCTCGCGTTTTTTGGCTGGTTCTCCCTCATGGGTAAGAACGGCATTCGTGTCGGCGACCTTGTGGAGATCAACGGCGTGAGCGGAGAAGTAACCGAGGTCGGCCTGATCCACACGATGCTTCTTGAAACAGGCAATCTGGCGGACAAAGGTCTGCCAACGGGCCGCCGCATTTCATTCCTCAACAGCTTCGCCATTCGCGGTCAGTACTTTAACTTCTCGACCGCCGGGCAGTGGATGTGGGACGAAATCACCGTCCCCTTGCCGGCAACTACCGACCCCCGCGCCACGGTTGAGCGCATCCAAAAAGCAGTGATGGACGAAACAGAGGAGGGCGCCGGAATCGCCGTGCAGGAATGGAAGCACACGGGCCGCATCGGCAACCTGAGCCGATTCAGCACCGTTCCCGTAGTCAATCTGCTGCCGTCTGCAACCGGCTTCGACGTACAGGTGCGCTATGTTACGCGTGCGTCCGCACGATTCGACGTACGCATCGCTTTGTATAAGCGAGTATTCGATTTGCTGCAGGAGCAGAACTGGCCCACGAAAACTGAGCCGAAGTCTGGTACCGTTGTTGCCTAAGCGATCCTGCATCTTTTCGGGGCATTGAAGAAAGTTTGAGTTGACAGCGCAGGCAGTTTGCCATTAGCTTTGAAATAGTGCAGAGCCACCGCCATCACGGTCATCACCACCATCACGGGACCCAAATGCCGGCAGACTGCCATGGCCTGAAGTAAGCGGCCAGAGAGATCTAAAGAAACGCACAAGCCCGCCGGCGACAGACGCCAGCGGGCTTTTTCATGCTTCGAACCCCAAAAAATCTCACAGAAAACAGGAAAACAATGAGCAGCAAAACACCGACAATCGACTTTGAAAAGATGGATGGTCTCGTACCGGGAATCGTGCAGGATGCACGTACCGGCGAGGTACTGATGCTGGGCTTCTTGAATCCCGTCAGCTATGCCAAGAC
>JARLJJ010000457.1 GCA_031291275.1 Formivibrio sp. | reverse complement strand
TTCTTGCGCAGTGACGATTGATTGCCAGATCAATGGAACATTCCTCGCGTATCGGGTTCCAACTGCTACCTTGATCATTAGGTCTTTCGGCATGACGAAGCCGATTGAGTCGGTCTGCCTATACCCTGCCAAAGGGGCCTGTCATCAACCGGGCAACCGGATGGAATACCGCAATTGGACGTGGAGCCATTCAACATGAATACGCAAGCACTGATAGATACGGCCGACGCACTAGTGGCCGATGACAAGGGCATCCTGGCGATGGATGAAAGCATCCCAACGTGCAACAAACGGTTTGCCGCGCTGGGTATTCCGCAGACCGAAGCGGCTAGGCATGCCTACCGGGAATTGATCGTGACGACACGCGGTCTGGGCGAGTACATCAGCGGGGCGATTCTCTTCGACGAGACCATCCGCCAGCAGACCAAAACGGGAACGCCTTTCATCGAGCTTCTTGCCGGGGCGGGCATTATTCCGGGCATCAAAGTGGATGCCGGAGCCAAGGCCATGGCGGGTCATCCCGGCGAAAAAATCACCGAAGGACTGGACGGGTTGCGCGAGCGCGTGACGGAATATGTCCAGATGGGTGCCCGATTTGCCAAGTGGCGTGCTGTGATTGTTATCGGCGATCACCTTCCCAGCCGAGGGGCTATCGAGGCGAATGCACAGGCCTTGGCGCGTTATGCGGCGCTGTGCCAGGAAGCGGGGTTGGTGCCTATCGTCGAGCCGGAAGTGCTGATGGATGGCGAACACTCGCTGGAACGCTGCTTCCAGGTGACGGAAGATGTCCTGCACGTGGTTTTCAACCAGCTTTATATGCAAGGCGTGATGCTGGAGGGCATGATCTTGAAGCCCAATATGGTGTTGCCGGGGTTGTCCTGCACCAGGCAGGAAACGGTGGATGAGGTAGCCGATGCCACGGTGAAATGCCTGAAACGAGCTGTACCCGCCGCCGTGCCTGGAATTACGTTCTTGTCGGGCGGCCAATCGCCAGAACGGGCTTCCGCCCATTTGAATGCCATGAATGGTCGGCACAAGTCGCATCTACCGTGGGCGCTGTCGTTTTCATATGGCCGGGCACTACAGCAATATGCCATGGAAATCTGGGCCGGCGAGGATGCCAACGTGGCCGAAGCGCAACAGGCCCTGCTGCAACGGGCCAGATGCAATCGCGATGCGCGGCGCAACGAATACCACGTAGCACTGGAAACCTCCGGCAGATGAACCGGGCTAAACCACCCAACCCAGCGCACCCAGGATGGCCGCCAGCGCCAGCCACCACAAGGGATTGTGGCGCAAGCTGAAAGCAGCCACGGTCGTGGCTAGTCCCAGTGCCAGAAGATGCCAATTGGTGGCTGCCTTGCTCAACAACAGGCAACCGCTACCCAGGACCAATCCCACGGTAATCGGGGCCAAGCCGCGTTCAATGGCCTGACGCCAGGGCGAGGTGCGAAAACGGTACCAGAGCTTCCCGACATGGAAGGCGATCAATGATGAGGGCACGACCATGCCGACCAGACTGACCAGAGCGCCGGGAATCCCCAGCACTTTCCAGCCTATCAATGCCACGATCAGCACATTGGGCCCGGGCGCGGCCTGCGCAATGGCATAAAAGGTGGCGAATTCGTTGCCGCTGATCCAGTGATCGACCATGACGGTCTGGCGAAATATTTCCGGCAACAGCGCGTTGGCGCCGCCCACGGCCATCAAGGAAAACAGGCAGAAACGCAGAAACAGGGTTGAAAAGGCCGGCGCGATCATTTGGCCATTTCCTTTTTGACTGAGCGCCAACCCAAGGCGCAACTTAGCGGGGTCAGTACCGCCAGAATTTCCAGCAACGGCAGGCGCAGCCAGAAAATAGCCAGGAAAGTCAGTCCGCAAAGGAGCGCTGATGTGATGCGGCGCTCGATCTTCAGCGCCATCTTGGCGGAAGTCGCCAGCAGCAAACCGGAGGCGGCCACGGCAACGGCGGCCAGTGCGTGATTGAGCCAGGCCAAATTGGCGAAGTGTTGATAGAGGCTTGCCAGCGACAGAACGATAATGAACGGGGCAAGGAAAAGACCCAGCAGGGCGATGAGTGAGCCGATCCAGCCGTGAAAACGCGCTCCGGTCACTACGGCGACATTGCCAATATTCGGGCCGGGCAGAAACTGGCCCAGCCCCAGGAGATCGATGAATTCCCGTTCGGTGAGCCAGCGGCGCTGGTCCACCATGATGCTGCGAGCATGCGGCAATACGCCGCCAAAGCCGGAGATACCCATTTGGAAAAAACCGGCAAAAAGTGCCCGTCGTGAAGGATGTACGGTTTGTTCTTCGTTCATGATGTCGTCAAAGAGGTCATCGCAAGGCGCGAAATAAGGAAAGGGTAAATCCCCGTGCTGCCTGATGGTTACGGGATATGTATCAGCCAGCCGGTATCAAGCCACTCTTCATGGCGATGGGTCAAGGTTGGCAAGGTATTTGCCGCACAATTCGTATTCCTGCCACACGCTGCAATGCAATATCACCAACAGCGAGGGCAACAATGCGCTACTCGGCTTCCTGCGGCTGCCGTACACTGATTTCGCACCATGATCAGATTTTCCCCCGAATGATTTCCTAGGTTGGCCCATGCAATCACCATCTGAAAAGTCTCAACATCCTACCGCTTTTCCTTCCCGATCCCCGGCCCGGCTGCTGCGCTTTTCCCTGACGGTCACGGCCCTCCTTGCGGTGCTGCATTTCTACATCGGATGGCAGTTGTTGCCGGCCCTGTCTCTCAGTTCGCTGGGCTGGGTGTGCGGTCTGGTTTTTCTTGCGCTCTCGATGCTGCTGATCCCTCTGGGCATGCTGGCCCGGTTTTTTGTTTCGAATCAGCGCTGGTCCGATCTGATTACCTGGGCGGGTTCTCTGGCCATGGGGCTCTTCTCGTCGCTATTGGTGCTGACGCTGCTGCGACAGATTCTCCTTGTCCTGTCCCTGCCTTTTATTTTTGCCAGTGCACTGCTGGTTCCTCTGTTGGCGCTGTTGATTACTCTTATTGGTTTCGTCAATGCGCGATGCTTGCCGCGTGTCGTTGACGTTGAAATTCCGCTGGTACATCTGCCCCTGTCCTTGGTGGGTTTTACCATCGTTCAAATCAGCGATATCCACGTCGGGCCGACCATCAAGCGTGACTATGTCCAGGCCATTGTCGAGCGGGTGAATAGCCTGAGCGCGGATCTGGTGGCCATTACCGGGGACGTGGTCGATGGCAGCGTTCCACAACTGGCCGCGCACACCCGGCCATTGGCAAATCTGCTGGCCCGGCACGGGGTTTATTTTGTGACGGGGAATCACGAGTATTACTCCGGGGCTGACGCGTGGGTCGAGGAGTTCAAACGCCTCGGGCTGCGCGTTTTGATGAACGAACATATTGTTCTTGAGCACAGCGGCGCACAGTTGGTGGTGGCTGGCGTCACGGACTTCAGTGCACACCTGTTCGATCCGGACCAGCGCAGCGATCCGCAACAGGCGCTGAGCGGCGCGCCGGATGGCGTGTTCAGACTGCTCTTGGCGCACCAGCCGCGCTCGGTTAGTGCGGCAGTAGAAGCCGGTGTCGATTTGCAACTGTCCGGTCATACGCATGGCGGGCAGTTCTGGCCGTGGAATCTTTTTGTCCGTTTGCAGCAACCCTATACCGCAGGATTGCATCGGCTCGGCAAGCTCTGGATCTACATCAGCCGCGGGACGGGTTATTGGGGGCCACCCAAGCGCTTTGGCGCACCATCCGAAATCACCCGTATCCGCCTGGTTTCTGCTGCCAGTTCCTAGTTTCAAGAAGGAGCACTGCCGATGGCAGTGCTCCTTCGCCGCTTAGCCAGGACACGTCTTTGCGCTGAGTGGAAGTCGCTGCTGTTGCAGGTAATAAGCCACCGCGCAAACAACCAGCACCAGCATCAGGCAAAACTCGGCCGCCAGTGCTGCCAATGCCGCATCAAGATAGTGATTGGCATGGTGCAGTGTCTGCGCGAACACGGCACCCAGCAGTGCTGAACCCAAGCCGAACGCAGCCTGTTGCACCGTGGTCAGCATCGAACTGCCGGCACCGGCTTGGTCGGCCGGCACATCGGACAGACCGATACGGAAGAAACAACTCACGATGAAGGCTTGCCCGAAGCCAATGAAGACGGTCGCCGGTACCAGATTCAGGATGCCGGGATGCGGCCAGACCCACTTCAATGTCAGCATCAGTGCCACCAATCCGCTCATCTGGATAACGCAGCCCAATATCAGCGTGGGCACCCTGCCAAAGTGATCGACGACCCGGGCGCTCAGCAAGGAACTCACGAAATATGCGCCGCCCAAAGCAATGAACGCATTCCCGGAGTGGATGGGCGAAAGCCCTGCCCCGGCCTGCAGCGTGAGTGCCAGAACGAACATAAAGCCACTCCAGCACGAAAAAAACAGGATGGCGATCCACAATCCGAAGCGTACGCTGGGCAACCGTAGCAAGGTTGGCGGCAGCAACGGAGAAGCGCCGCGGCGTTCCTGATGCAATTCCACATGCCAAAGGGCTGCGAGCAAGGGCAAGGCCGCCAGCAATAGCGCCGCACATGGCCAAGGCCAGTGCAGGGATGGTCCCAGTGCCAACGGTAGCAGGACGCAGAGAATAAGCAGGGTGAGCAGGAAGGTGCCCGGCAGATCAATGCTTGCGGCGTGGGCGCGTCGAGTTTCCGGTACCTTGCGGCTGCTGACGAGGACACCGAAGCAGATGGGCAGATTGATCAGGAACACGCTACGCCAGCCCATTCCGCCGATATCGACGGAAATAAGGAATCCGCCCAGTACCTGGCCGACGATAAACGCCAGCCCGCCAATCGCGCCATAAAAGCCAAGTGCGCGCGAATGAGTCTGGCCGCTAAGACTGACATGAATAGTGGCCAGAATCTGCGGCACAATCAGGGCAGCACCCACGCCTTGCAGGGCGCGGGCGGCGAGCAACAGCCAGATGGAGTCGGCCAAGCCGCACAACAAGGAAGCCAGGCCAAATAGCATCACGCCGATGTTGAAAAGACGCCGGCGACCGTAGTTGTCCCCCAGGCGGCCGCCCATGGCCAGGCAGACGGCAAAAGCGACGCCATACACGGCAACCATCAGTTCCAGTTCGGTTTCCGTGGCATGAAGCGAATGGGAGATGGCATCCAGCGCGACATTGACGATGGAAAAGTCGATCAGCGGCAGCAGTTGTCCCGCCAGCAGGACGAGCAAGCCGGCGTTGCCAAGTTTGGGTGGGGAGTGAGGTGTCGTCATGGCAGAACCTTCTCAACAAATTGCATGCGGAAGGGTAGTATGGGATTACTTTTAGACTGGTACCAGATTCTGCTTAGCCTGGTATAAATTGTATCTGCCTACGAAAGAGATGCTCGACATGGATATTGCCCGCGCTGAAATAATGTCCCCGGCATCGCCCGGAGAGAGTTTGATGGATGCTAGTCGTTCTCAAGAATTGGGCGCATTCCTGCGCGCCCGGCGCGAAAGCCTCGATCCCAAGCGCCTGGGTTTGCCGCGGATCGGCCGGCAGCGTACGCCGGGCCTGCGGCGCGAAGAAGTTGCTCATTTGGCGGAAATTGGCATCACCTGGTATACCAAGCTTGAACAAGGGCGCCCGATCCGTGCCTCGGCCAAGGTGCTGAGCGCAATTGCGGCGGCGTTGCAATGCAGCGAAACCGAAACCCGCCATCTGTTTACCCTGGCCGGATTGAACCCGTCGCTGCAAACGCTGGCGCCGATCTGCGAACATCTCTCCACCTCCTGCCAGGTCATTCTCGATCAACTGGACCCGCTGCCCGCCCTGATCCAGAATGCGCGCTTCGATATTCTCGGATTCAATCAGGCCTACTGCCGGCTGGTCGGGGTGGACCTGGCGGAAATTGCCGAAGAAGACCGGAACTGCATCTACCTGGCTTTTGCCAATCCCGCCTGGCGCGCCAGCCTGGAAGATTGGGATGAAGTCATGCCGCGCATGGTGGCGCTATTCCGTGCTGCGATGGCCGATCACATGAACGAACCGCTCTGGGAGCGGCAATTGCAGCGCTATATGGCAGTGTCGGCGGAATTCAGGGAAACCTGGCAGCGCTACGAAGTGCGCGGAATCGAGAACCAGATCAAGCGTTTTCACAACCCGCAAGTCGGCGTGCTGAACTTGCACCAGACCAACTGGTGGTCCGCGCCGAAAAATGGCGATCGCCTGCTGGTCTATGTGCCGGCGGACGAGCAGAGTGAACAAGGGTTGAAGCGCCTGGCCGGCAAACGCAAATAGAACGGAAGCTGGTTAACTATTTGGAAAGGAAAAATCATGAGCAAATCCATCATCTACCACAATCCCGCCTGCGGCACGTCGCGCAATACCCTGGCCATGATCCGCAATGCCGGAATTGAACCGCAGGTCATCCTGTACCTGGAAACGCCGCCGAGCCGTGCCGAATTGGTGGCACTGATCGATGCAAGCGGCCTGTCGGTGCGCGAGGTGCTGCGCCGGCAGGGAACGCCATATGATGAATTGGGGCTGGATGATCCCAAATGGACGGATGATGCGTTGATCGATTGCATGCTGGCGCACCCGATCCTGATCAACCGGCCTTTCGTGGTGACCGAACTCGGTACCCGACTGTGCCGACCCTCGGAACTGGTCCTGGATATTCTTCCGGCAGCGCAGCAGGCGTCATTTACCAAAGAAGACGGTGAAGTGGTAATCGACGCGCAGGGGAAAAGGGTCAAGTGAGCACCCTGCCGGGAACGCCAAACTGTCTGATGCAGGTTTGGCACGCACATGAGCATGAATTGCGCGGCTGGCTGGGTTATCAGCTGCGCAACGATGCCATGGCCGAGGATTTATTGCAGGATGTGTTCATCAAAGCGGTGCGACAAAGGGAGCGTTTTTGTGGCATCGAAAATGCGCGGGCCTGGTTGTTTGAAGTAACACGCAATACGTTGTCTGATCATCTTCGCCGCAAGCGTGAAATGGTGGAACTGCCGGATGATCTGGTCGCTGAGCCGCAGCTCAATCCGGCCGTCGATAGCCTGGCAACGTGCCTGCCGCGCGTTCTGACGGAACTGAATGAGGCTGATCGAGATGCGATTACCTGCTGTGATCTGGAAGGCATGAGCCAGGAAGACTATGCCCACAAAATCGGATTGAGTCTGCCCGCCGCGAAATCACGTGTACAACGTGCCCGCAAACGGCTCAAGGCCCAATTGGCAAGCAGCTGCCGGGTGCGGTTTGATGAAACCGGCCGAGTGTGTTGCTTCGTCCCGCGTCCAATACTCCCTGAAACGGCAAAAAAAGCGCCATGATCCAAACGAGAGGCTTTGCATTCGGCCAAGCATGGCTTCGAACGGCCGCTTTTCCATTCGACAAACGCGGACTCTGTGCCCTTTGCAGTCGTACGACTTTATCGAAAACAGTCGGTCGGAAATATCAAACAAGCTGGAGAGCCGGCACAGGTTAGGTTAGGCACTCAGGCCATGGCCAAAGTAAACCTGACTCCAATAGATTGCCAATTCCTCTACCTAAATTTGTAAATTAGGATACGTCCTTTTCCGGGAAACATAAGGCTAAGCAAAGGGTTTATATTACTAAGGCTTGGTGCCCCGCCGCCTAACGCGAGGTGATGTCCATCTTTCGAAACGGCACATGCGGCAGGCTTTGCGGAGATTTCCTGAAGGAGTTTGGTGTGTTTTCCATCCCAAATTTTGACGGTCTTGCCAATTCCAAGCTCAACTAAATACTTTCCGTCCGACGTATAGCAAAGTCCACGGACTTCAGTCCCCATTGGACCCGCTTCACTAGTGACAAGCGCTCCAGATGCTGCATCAAATATTTTGACCGCGTCAGCGCCATCGGAAGGTACCCCTCTTAAACCAGCTGCAATCTGTATGCTATCCGAACTCCAAGCAATCTGCTCTATGCTGCCAGCGGTGTTTACATGACTGGCCAAAGTCACGCTAGGTACCACTTCTATCGTTCTAACAATCACATGCCGCTCTGCATCTACGATATGAATCTGCTCGTGTTTTACGCCAATGTCTCGGTCATAAAAACTTCCACCTATTGCAATGAATTGAGCGTCGGGACTCACTGCCATGCTTTGGGGATAGAATCCCTTGCTACTTAATTCCCAAAGCAACTGCCCTGTTGATGCATTACGAACCGCGAGAGTGCTTATGTCGCCGGGGTAAGAAGACAGCACGATAGCTACTGATTTCCCATCTGGAAAGAATTCAATTGCTTGGCAAAGACCAATTTTCGGTTCGTGCTCGCTGACAAAGAGCTCTTCCGCGTTATCAATTTTCCAGATTGGAGTTCTATAACCGCACCACGCTATCGCGTGCCCGTCCGAACTATATTGGATGGCATTGCGTATTTGCGGGTCAACTTTCTTGTTTTGGAACGGCGACGCGAGTCTCTTGTCATTTTTCCAGTCCCAGATATGCGCTGTCGTTGAGTAGTAATAGGGAGCAGCCATAAGATACTTGCCGTCAGGGCTGAATGCCAAAACGTCTATTTGATGCTCCTCGTCCAGTGTCACAGTCAGTCTGGCGACACTATTGTCTGTCTCGACAGAGTCAAACATCCCTGCGTATGAATTGGATTGCATTCCTGTCAAAGCAACAGCGCTTAACAACACGGCGATAACGAAAGTTGGCAACCTTATAAATTGTTCGGTCATCTTATCGAGTCCCAGCAGAATAATGCAGCGTGCAACGATCTATCGGGTAAAAGTACGAATTGCTGAAACATCCGCCGACTTGTGCTGTTGCACTAAAAAGGCCGGGTGCAGCTGACAATAGTTTCATGGATACATCGTCCCATTATGCAAATTGGAAGGCAATCCTGTACTTCCGCTTTTGGCCGGTTTGTGCCGAACGGATTCGTGTCCAAAGTGAAAGTAGCCGACTTCAGAATGCGAACGCTTATGAAACATCTTAATTAGCGGGAGAGCTTTCGCGCAGCTGTTTCACCAGCACGGCCACATGGCAGAACCTTGCTGCTCAGTATTTCTCTGCCGATCCGGCAAAACGCACGTAATCCCCCACCTCAACACGCAGCGCACCCTCTGCTTCCCCGCGAGAAAACAAGGGTTGCACCTCCCGGATAAGTAGCGTGCCAATGAATTCCTCGGGCCAGCCCAGTTGCCCACGCTGGCCGGAAGCATCCACGCCACGCGCACCCGGGCGCAGACGGTAGACCTGCAAACGCGTACCTACCGCCAGTTTGCTGGTCCCGCCGGCATCCACATAAATCCGTCCCGGTTCAACCCGGGCCACCCGCGCGGTGAACGGGATACACTGGATATCGTGGTAGAGATTGTCTACAGCATCATTGAGCTTGGCATCGACCAGCTTGCCAAAATCCGAGTCAAAAAATCGTTGCGATCCCATGGCCACGGTCGGGTCAAACACCACCTCGGCACCAAACAATACCTGCCCTTCCGCCTTGCCTGCGAAACGGTGGCGACCGATTTGCGCTCCCGAGATGCCGTCGAAAACCAGCAGATCCATTTCTAAACGCCGAGCAGCCGGCGTTGCCTTAAGGCCAGGTTTGAAAAAATTCAGCAACGGCAGATTGAGTTCCTGCTTGCGCTCACCCGGCCGGATATCGTTGCCATGGCTGAGGACATAACGCTCCCCTTCAAATCCGGCATCGCGCAGCTCACCGCCTACCACGTATTGCACACCATAACGGCGCGCCAGATCGCGAATCCATTCAGGATTCCATTGCGTCTCATTTTGATGCGGTTGTTCGGAGTAGGCCGCTTCGTTGTTACTCTGTTGTGGCAGGAAATGTCCTTCCGCCTCCAGACGGCGGGCCAATTCTGCCTGCAATACTTCCGGAAAGCGTGGCAAATCCGCAATTTGTACCGGGCTCAGAACAGGCATGCTGGTGACCAGAACTTTGCGCCGATAGTCTGCGCCACAGGTCGATACCGCAGCCGGTGCAGTCGCCACAGGAGGGATGCCTGACTCGGCAAGCGGCGTCACCGTCACGGCGGGTTCACTCGATACAACCGTGGAGGAATAGCCGACCATCAATGCCACCAGTCCAGCTAGCGCCATGCTTCGCAGCGTGAAATTGCACATGAATCAACCTCTCCCGTACGGATAACAACGCCGGTTTAGCGCTTCGGCGCACCGGTTGTCCAATTCAGCTTGAGCATACCCTAGCGGCCCGTTGCAGGCTTGGCGAATACCAGATCCCAGACACCGTGACCCAGCTTCAGTCCGCGGTTTTCGAACTTGGTCAGTGGCCGATAATCCGGGCGGGGCGCGTAACTCTCTGCGGTATTTTGTAGGGTCGGTTCAGCGGCAAGCACTTCCAGCATCTGCACCGCATAATCTTCCCAGTCGGTCGCCAGATGCAGATAGCCGCCCGGTTTGATGCGCGACACCAGCAATTTCACGAACGCCGGCTGAATCAGCCGACGCTTGTTGTGGCGTTTCTTGTGCCATGGATCAGGGAAGAAGATATGTGCGCCATCGAGCGAATCGGGCGCAATCATCTGCTCCAGCACTTCGACGGCATCGTGCTGGATGATGCGGATATTGGAAAGCTGTTGCTCGCCGATCAGCTTCAGCAGGCTGCCAACGCCCGGTGTGTGGACTTCGACACCAAGGAAATCGGTATCGGGCAGGCCAGCGGCAATTTCAGCAGAGGCACCACCCATGCCAAAACCAATTTCCAGCACCCGCGGCGCGTGCCGGCCGAAAGCGGCATCCAGATCAAGCGGCCCGGGGCGATAGGCGATGCAGAATGTCGGGCCGAATTCCTCCAGCGCGCGTTCCTGCCCCTTGGAAAGATGGCCCTGACGCAGGACAAAGCTACGGATGCGGCGGCCGAAATGCGGGTTGTCGGCATCGAGGGATTCGGGTGTGGATTCAGTCGGCAGGATATCGGTCATGGGCTTTCGCTACTTGGCGGTATTGATGCAATTCAGAGTGGACATTATGCGTAAAAATGCCACCTTGCGGTGGCGAACCCGGGTTATGCCTCTTTGTGGCCAACCCAGGCGACACGATCATTTAAAAAGGTTATTTTGCCGCGATCATCCCTGCAACCGGGCTGGACGGATCGGCGGAATAAAGCTTCTTCGGCATGCGCCCGGCGAGAAACGCATCGCGCCCCGCCATGACCGCGAGCTTCATCGCGCGTGCCATGCGGATCGGATCGCGCGCAGCGGCAATGGCGGTATTCATCAGGACGCCATCGCACCCCAATTCCATGGCAATCGCGGCATCCGAAGCAGTCCCCACACCGGCATCGACCAGCACCGGCACGGTGCTCTGCTCGATGATCAGACGCAGGTTCCACGGATTGAGAATGCCCATGCCGGAGCCGATCAGGCTGGCCAGTGGCATGATCGCGCAGCAGCCGATTTGCTCCAGCTCGCGTGCGATGATCGGGTCGTCCGAGGTATACACCATCACATCGAAGCCTTCGGCCACCAGCACTTCTGCCGCTTTCAGCGTTTCGCGCACGTTCGGGAACAGCGTATTTGAATCGCCCAGGACTTCCAGCTTCACCAGCTTGTGGTCGTCGAGCAACTCGCGCGCCAAGCGCAGCGTGCGCACGGCATCGTCGGCACTATAGCAACCAGCCGTATTGGGCAGGTAGGTGAACTCGTTCGGCGGTAAATATTCCAGCAAGCTGGGCTGGCTCGCATCCTGGCCGATGTTCATGCGGCGGATCGCGACCGTGATGATCTCGGCGCCGGAGGCATCGATCGCTGCACGCGTTTCAGCGAAATCCTTGTATTTACCGGTGCCAACCAGCAAACGGGAGTTATAGCTTTTGCCGGCAATCTGGAGTGCATCTGTCATGAGAAATCCTCAAAAATCGGCGCAGGGCTCGATGAAATACGGCGACATTATCTGGGGGACTGGTTGGGCTGATTCAGCCACCACCCACGGCAACCACCACTTCCAAGCGGTCGCCGTCCGCCACAGAGGTCTGGGCATGCTGGCTGCGCGGCACGATGTCGCCGTTCTTTTCGATGGCAATGCGTTTGCCCGTGAGTTCGAGCGCAACAATGAGTTCGGCCAGGGTCAGCGGCGCATTGAATTCGCGCGGTTCGCCGTTGATAAAAAACGTGATCAAAATGAACTGCCTATGGATGAACTGACTTGAAATAACCTGGCTATTCTAGCGCTTTAGCCGCGAACGCGGGTGATCCGGTACACCGCCGGCAATTGACGGATCGAACGCATGACACGAGCCAGATGGGCGCGATTGGCCACTTGCAGGGTAAATTGAATCATGTTGTGCTTCTCGCCCGCATCATGTCCATCGGTCATCGTGACCGCTGCAATATTGCCTTCCGCCTCGGCAATGGCGGCGGCGACGCTCGCCAGCGTGCCACGCACGGTGGATGCCATGACGCGAATCGTGACATCAAACAGGCGTGAAACCTCCGGATCCCATTCCACATCGATCATTTTTTCGGCATCGGCGCGGTTTTTTGAAAGCAACGGACAATCGTGGGTATGGATGATCAGCCCTTGATCCTTTTTGACGAGACCAAGAATCGGGTCGCCCGGAATCGGGTTGCAGCAGTGGGCAAACTGGATCGACATGCCTTCCGTTCCCCGGATGGACACGGGGGCCGGTTTGTTTCCCGTCGGGGCATCATCGCTCCACTGTCCGGCCAATTGCAGCAAGCGCTTGGCGACCACCACGGCCAGGCGTTTGCCCAGCCCCACATCCGCCAGTACGTCTTCCCGTGATTTATCCCCGCTTTCACGCAGATAGCGCTCCCAGGCATCCGAAGCCGCCAGCAGTTCCTGATGCATCGAAGAGAAGGCCTGGCCCACCAATCGTTCACCCAGCAACACCGAATCGTCAAAGCGCAGGGTCCGCAAGAAATGGCGAATATGCGAGCGGGCTTTGCCCGTGGTCACGAAAGACAGCCAGGCCGGATTCGGTCGCGCATGCGCTGCCGTCACGATTTCGATCTGGTCACCATTTTTCAAGCGGCTACGCAGCGGCGCCAGCTCGTGGTTGATCTTGGCAGCAATGCAGCGATCGCCGATATCCGAGTGCACGGCATAGGCAAAATCGACGCAGGTGGCACCTTGGGGCAGATTGAGAATCTTGCCCTTGGGCGTGAAGACATACACCTGATCCGGGAACAGATCGACTTTGATGTGCTCAAGGAACTCGACCGCATCACTGGATTCGGATTGCAGCTCCAGCAGGCTTTGCAACCATTGGTGTGTTTTCTTCTGCACATCGCTGAAGCCTTCGTCGCCACTTTTGTACATCCAGTGGCTGGCCACGCCCGCATCGGCAATGCGATGCATGTCGCTTGTGCGTATCTGCACTTCAATCGGCGTGCCGTACGGGCCGAACAGCGTCGTGTGCAGGCTTTGGTAGCCGTTGGCCTTCGGGATCGCAATGTAATCCTTGAACTTGCCGGCAATCGGCTTGAACAGCGAATGCAATGCGCCAATCGTTACATAACAGGTCGGCACATCCTGCACGATCACGCGAAAACCATAAATATCCAGCACTTCGGAAAATGACAGGTGTTTTTCCTGCATTTTGCGATAAATGCTGGCCAGGTTTTTTTCTCGTCCATAGACCGTGGCATGGATTCCGGCGCTGGCCAATTTGGCCCGGATGCCATCGAGTATTTTGGTCACGACTTCGCGCCGATTGCCGCGCGCCGATTTTAACGCACGGGAAAGCACTTCATGGCGATGCGGGTGCAGATACTGGAAAGAAAGATCGTCCAGTTCGCGGTAGATGGCATTCAGCCCGATGCGATTGGCGATCGGCGCGTAAATTTCCAGCGTTTCGCGCGCAATGCGGCGCTGCTTGTCCGGCCGGATGGAATCCAGCGTGCGCATATTGTGCAAGCGGTCCGCCAGCTTGATCAGGATCACGCGCAGATCGCGCGCCATCGCCAGCAACATCTTGCGGAAGTTCTCCGCCTGAGCTTCTTCCTTATTCTCGAACTCCAGCTTGTCGATCTTCGACATGCCATCGACCAGTTCGGCCACGGTCTTGCCAAATTTCTCGGTGAGTTCAAGCTTGGAAATGCCGCTGTCTTCCATCACATCGTGCAGCAGCGCGCCAGCCAGGGCTTGGGCGTCGAGCTTCCACTGAGTCAGGATCGTGGCAACAGCGAGCGGATGAGAGAGATACGGTTCGCCAGAACGGCGGGTCTGGCCACGGTGTGCGACCTCGGAAAACAGGAAAGCTGCACGCAGCAGCGCACGATCATCCGGCTTGAGATACTGAGTGAGCTCACCCAGGAAATGGTTGGCATCGGCAAGCACCCGGCTCGCCCCGGCCAGAGCCGGGACTTCTTCCGGAGCGATCACCGAGCCCATGGATGCCTTTCCGGCAGCTTATCCGCGATTGCGGGTAAGCATTTCCATGCCGACCAAACCGGCTGCCACTTCACGCAGGGCAGTAACAGTGGGTTTGTCGCGCCCAACGTTATCCAGCTGCGGGCTGGAACCATGTTCGAGTTGACGGGCACGATAGGCAGCCACCAAGGTCAGATCAAAACGGTTTTCAATGCGGTCGAGGCAGTCGTCAACGGTAATACGGGCCATGAATCATTCTCCTGAAACAACGCTGGTAAATGCTGAAATCACCAGCAGGGTCAATGAGTATATCACCGGAGGGCACTTGCTGCGGCACAGCCGTCCGTATTGAAACCCGGCAACGTCCGCGCAGCAGGTGCACAAGACAGGGCTTGGGCCCGGCGCAGTGCCTCTTTCAGGTTACCGGCATCGATGGGCTGCCAGTTCATGGCCTGACCATAATAGCGTGCCCACTCAAACTGCATGAAGTAGGCATTGGTCTTCAGGTAATACCCCAGATCCTCGGCAAAGCCTGCCAGAGCACGGTACGGATCATCGCGCAAATCAGCAATCCGGCGCGGCAAGCGGGCCGGATTGATCGGCTGGCCACGCTCGTCGTAAAGATAAACCCAGTGCCGCGCCTGCATCTGCGCCCAGAAGGTGGCGGCATCGGGCAGCTTGCCGATCACCTTCACCACCAGTGCTTTTTCACCCACCCGCCAAAGACTGCGCGAGGTATGGTGACGATCGGTCAGATAAAAACCACCATCAGGACCCATCACCACCGGTAGCACGCGCTTTTCTTGCCAGGCAACCCGTTTTTTGTGCTTCAGCTTTTCCAGCTTGGCAACGTCCTCGGCCACTTGCAACTCACCAACCGCAGACTGCGTCGGCCTCACCGCATCGATCGGCACCACGCAAAAAGCATTCAAAGGCGTATCGACCCGACAGGGCGCCTCTTTCGCCCATGCGGGCAGAGAGAACGCCATACCCAGCAGCACGACCCGCAACAAGAATGCGTACCTCGTCAAGGGATCAGCCCTTCATCCCGGCAATCATGGCCTGGTGCAGTTCGCTTTGCCGCCCCAGCCTGAGACGCTCGGCACGCACAACGGCGATAAGGTCTTGCAGCGCATCCTCGAAGCGATCATTGACAATCACAAAGTCGAACTCATCCACGTGACTGATTTCTTCTTTCGCCGCAGCCAACCGGCGAACAATGACCTCTTCGCTATCCTTGCCGCGGCCGCGCAGCCGCTCTTCCAGCACCGAAAGCGACGGCGGCAGAATGAACATGCCAATGGTTTCCGGCAATAAACGGCGTACCTGCTGCGCACCCTGCCAATCGATTTCGAGCAGAATATCCTGGCCCTGCGCCAGCATCGATTCGATCCACTCTTGCGACGTGCCGTAGTAATTACCAAACACCTCGGCATATTCCAGCAAAGCGCCTGCCGCGATCATGCGCTCGAATTCTTCACGTGACACAAAACAGTAATCCTTGCCGTTCACTTCGCCGGCACGCGGCGCTCGTGTGGTGAAGGAGACGGAAAGCTGGATCTGGTGATCGGCGGCGAGCAGCGCGCGGACCAGTGTGGTTTTTCCCGCGCCGGAAGGCGCAGTCACCACGTAGATATTGCCTCTGGGCATGGAACGAACTCTTGAAAATGAATATCGGTTTGCAGCAGTAAGCAGAAGTATAGCACCGCCAATCCAGCCCTTACGGGCCACGCTTTAGTCCTGCCAGCGCCGCTGCCAGTAAGCCGCAATATCCAGCATGCGGTTGGCGAATCCCCATTCGTTATCGAACCAGATCATCAGGCTGGCCAGATGCTGGCCGGACACACGGGTCTGTCCGCCATCGATGATTGCGGAGTGGGCATTGTGGTTGAAATCGGTCGAGGCATGCGGCTCGTCGGAATACGCCAGCAAGCCGGGAAACTGCCGGCAGGCTTCGGCCAGACAGGCATTGAGCTCGGCCACGCTAGTCGGGCGCTCCAGCGTCAGCGCCAGATCGATGGCCGACACATTGAGCACCGGCACCCGGATCGCCTTGGCCTGCACGCGCCCGGCCAGTTGCGGTATCAATCGCTCCACGCCGCGTGCAAGTCCGGTAGACACCGGCACCAGCGACTGCATGGCCGAACGCGTACGACGCAAATCGGAATGATGATAGCCATCGATCAAGGGTTGATCGTTCATCACCGAATGCAGCGTGGTCAGCAAGACATTTTCAACAGCAAACGCTTCGTGCAATACGTTCAATACCGGCACCACGGCATTGGTGGTGCAGGAAGCCGCCGAAACAATACGCTCGTCCCCGCGCAGGCCTTGCTGGTTGATGCCGTACACCACGGTGTAATCGACATCCTCGGCGCTTTGTCCTGGGTGTGAAAGCATCAGGCGCTCGCAGCCGGCATCCAGAAACTGCTGCAATTCGTGGCGATAAGCATAGTGGCCAGAGCACTCCAGCAGAATATCCACGCCCAGATCGCACCAAGGCACGCCTTGCGGGGTATGGGCATGAAAAACGGGGATTTCTCTGCCATCCACCCACAGTGAGCCGCCCCGGGCTTCTACCGGCAGGTGAAAACGTCCGTGGGTTGAATCGAAGCGGGTCAGATAGGCAATACTGTCCAGATCCGCCGGTTCATTGATGGCAACAATGGAGATTTCATTGCGTAGCGGCGACTCCTGCAGTGCCCGAAAAAAACAGCGCCCGATACGGCCATAGCCGTTGATAGCCAATCGTAATGTCATGAAAAACCAGTTTTATTAAGCAGGAAATCATTGCGTCGTACGTGCAAAATGCTGCCTCAGCCCTGAGTCGCGTTCTCATATAAACGAAACAACTCGTTTGGGCCTGCATTCTTGTAGCAAGGTGCGATTATAGGACGTAAATCGCTGTTATTTCCCTCTCCAGCCGAATAAGGAATAAAACTCACGGTCTCAGACCCAAGTGCACTGGGGCAGTTTGCGTGCTGCCGTTGCCCGCATCATGCAAGTTGCCATCGTTTACATGGGCAATAGACTCACAGTAATCCCCACACCATTTTCACCGCTGTCCCCAGTAGCACAAAAACAATGAGGTACTTGAGCTGCCCACTTTTGAGCTTTTCACTCATCAGCCAGGCACCCAAGGCCGCCCCCGCAGCCGAGGCGAATGCAGTGGCACCGATCAGCGAGACATCAATGCCAGACAGCGTGACATGCGCCAGAAAGCCTGTGAGTGATGCAAAGACGATCACAAAAGATGCGGTTGCGGCGGCGCGTTTGGTTTCCAGTCCTGTTCCAACCAACGCTGGCACGATAATGCTGCCCCCTCCCACTCCCAGAAGCCCGCCCACAAAACCCGCCACGCCTCCGATCAGCGAACCTCGTACCACCTGGCTTCGGGGACTGGCCTGGATAGCGGATTGCTGAGGCGTGTACAGCATCATCATCAGGCTGGCAAAAACCAGAAAGCCAGAAGACGCATCGTTTAGCGAAAAGATGCAGGTGTTCTGTCCTGATAACGTCGAAAACTCACACATCCAGAAGTTTATGGTGTGCTGAAATTATCCGGATCAAACACAATGTGCCAATTCTCATGAATTGGTGGGGATGATGGAAGCCCGCACGGACTCCAGTATTTCCCCGGAGAGCTCCTCGTCGTCGACCGCGCGCGCCAGTACGATGGCCCCGACCATGCTCGCGTAGATCGCCAAGGCGCGCTGGCGCTTCGCGTGCTTTGACCGGCCCGTCACGAGGCGCGCGAGTAGGTCGATGGTGGCACGCACGGCGTGCGTAAAAGTGGCGCGCAAGGGCGTGCCGTGGCGGGCTGCGTCTGCCCCGAGCGCCGCTAACACGCAACCATCGCCGGTTTGATCGCGATGTGCGGGCGATAGATAGCTGGATACGATGATCGCCAAGGCGTTCTCGGGATCGTGCTCGGCCACTTGGCGCAAGGCATTCAACCCAGTTTCCTGCGCACGTACGCAGGCCTGTGCCATCAAATCTTCTTTCGAAGCGAAGTGCCCGTAGAAACCGCCATGGGTCATGCCTGCGGATTTCATCAGGTCGGCCACACCGATCCCGTCGAAGCCGCGCTCACGGAACAATTTTGCCGCCGTCTCCACGATCCGCTCGCGGTTCTGTGCTGCCTCGGCTCTGCTGACTTTCATTTTTTTCCTCATTCAATCCACACCGATGTTGACATTATAGATTACGGACGTAATATATAAACAATGATGACGGTCATAATTTAAACAGCGGTTTGCTGACGGACGTCCGGCATCAACCACTAACCGGGAGCAAAGCATGATCAAGCAGCAAAAACACGACACGGCGCTGATTACGGGCGCCTCTACCGGCATCGGTGCGAGCTATGCACTGCGTCTGGCGCAACGAGGATTTGATCTTCTGCTGGTGGCACGAGATCAAGCGCGACTGGATGATCTGGCGGGGCGACTGCGCGCTGACACCGGCGTCAGCGTTGAAACCTTGCGCGCCGACCTGACCGTCGCTGCCGATGTGGCAAGGGTCGCGCAGCGCCTGAGCACTGATCCGACAATCAGCATGCTGGTGAACAATGCAGGTGTTGCCGTCAGCACTCCATTGCTCGGCGCCGACCCGCAGGCTCTGGAAAATATGATCAGCCTGAATGTGGTAGCCGTCACGCGACTTGCGGTCGCCGCAGCAGGTGCGTTCGCCGCCCGCGAGCGCGGCACACTCATCAACGTCGCCTCTGTCCTGGCATTGGCGCCTGAGTTATTCAATGGGGCCTACAGTGGCACCAAAGCGTATGTGCTCAATTTCACGCAGGCATTGCAGCAGGAGCTGGGCCCCAGGGGAGTACGGGTACAGGCAGTACTGCCCGGCGCGACGCGCACCGAACTGTGGGCGCGGGCCGGATTCGACATTGGCAATCTGCCTTCCGAGATCGTGATGGACGTTGACGAGATGGTCGATGCCGCACTGGCCGGGCTGGATCTCGGCGAGACGGTCACAATCCCCTCCTTACCTGACGTGGCGGATTGGGATGCTGCCAATTCGGCGCGCTTGGCACTCGCGCCGCGGCTCTCGCTGCAACACGCCGCATCGCGCTACGCGAGGACGACATCATGAGCAAGATTGCCATCGTGACGGGCGCCTCCTCGGGAATCGGCGAAGCGACGGCCGAGCGCCTCGCGCAAGCGGGCTACACGGTCTACGGCACCAGCAGGCGGGGAGGTTCGACGGGCCACCGGGCATTCACGATGCTGCCGCTGGATGTGACCAGCGATGCATCCGTCGAAGCGCTGGTGGACGAGGTGCTGAAGAAGCACGGCCGCATTGATCTGCTCGTGAATAACGCCGGCTTCGGCGTCGCTCCGGCCGGTGCAGAAGAGAGTTCGATCGAGCAGGCCCGCGCGATCTTCGAGACAAACTTCTTCGGGCTGATACGCATGACCTGCGCGGTTGTGCCGCACATGCGGGCTCAGGGCAGCGGTCGCATCATCAATATCAGCTCCGTGCTGGGCTTCCTGCCCGCGCCCTACATGGCGCTCTACGCTGCAACCAAGCATGCCGTCGAGGGCTATTCGGAATCGCTGGATCACGAGCTGCGCACGCGCGGCATCCGCGTCTCGCTGATCGAGCCAGCGTACACGAACACGCAGTTCGATGCCAATGCACTGGAAGCCGACGCCAAGCTTGATGAGTATCACGCGGCCCGGATGAACGCAATCATGCAGGTGAAGAGAGGAATCGAGTCTGGAGACAAGCCGGAAGTGGTCGCCGAGGTTGTGCTGAAAGCGGCCAGTGCGCCCAAGCCGAAAATCCGCTACACGGCAGGCAAGACTGCTGGCCAACTGCAATTGCTGCGCAGGTTTGCGCCGGCAGCGATGCTGGATGCGGCGATCCGGAAAGAGATGCGCCTGGACGTGCGCGCATAGGAAAGTCGCCAGGAAACAATTGAGCAGTTGAATGCCTGGGTGAAAAGTCAGCGGGGTCGCAGCGCGACCCCGCCGCCCGGCTTCTCCAAACAGCAATACCCACCAAGGAAATACGAAAATGCTATTCGATACTTTCTCGCTGCGTGCCACGCAGCTCGGCAACCGTCTCGTGATGTCGCCCCTCACGCGCAGCCGCGCCGTGGACAACAACACGCCCAATAGCCTGATGGCTACCTACTACGCGCAGCGCGCGACCGCCGGGCTCATCGTCACGGAAGGCACCTCGCCCTCACCGAATGGCCTGGGCTACGCGCGCATCCCCGGTCTCTTCAACGAAGCCCAGGTACAAGGCTGGAAACGCGTGACGGACGCAGTGCACGCCAAGGGTGGCAAGATCGTCGTGCAGTTGATGCACACCGGGCGCGTCGCCCACACCGCAAATCTGCCGGCCGGTGCTGAAGTGCTGGGCCCCTCACCCGAAACATGCCCGGGCGAGATGTGGACCGACGTGCAGGGCAGCCAGCCGCATACCCCGCCACGCGCGATGAATGCCAATGACATCAAGACGGTCATTCAGGAGTACGCGACCGCGGCACGCCTCGCCATCGAGGCCGGCTTCGATGGCATCGAGTTGCATGCGGCCAACGGCTACCTGCTCGAACAGTTCCTGAATGCCAACGTCAACCTCCGGGCGGACGGATACGGCGGCACAGCCGAAGGCCGCAACCGGCTCGTGCTGGAGGTGGCGCACGCCGTGGCGCTGGAGATCGGCGCGGAGCGCGTCGGCATTCGTTTGTCGCCCTACGGCGTGTTCAACAGCACGGGCGCTTTCGCTGGCGTGGATGAACAGTACGCCGCGCTGGTGAAGGCGCTTTCGGCGCTGGGGCTCATGTACGTCCACGTGCTGGATCATTCGGCACTCGGCGCCCCGCTCGTGCCGGAGAAGCTGAAGACTGATCTGCGCGCAGCGTTCGATGGCCCCTTCATCCTCGGCGGCGGATTCGACGCTGCCAGCGCAGAGCAAGCGCTGATCGAAGGCCGCGCCGACCTGATCGCGCTGGGCAGGGCTTTCCTCGCCAACCCCGATCTGGTCGAACGCCTGCGCCAGCACGCGCCTTTGAATACGCCCGATCAAAGCACGTTCTACACGCCCGGAGCGCAGGGCTATACCGACTACCCGACGCTTGCGGGCTAGATTCATGAAACTCGATTTCCGAATTCTCGCGCTTTTTACCGCGCTCGTGTTCTTGTTACTGGCCGTCACCCTGATGTCCGCCCCCGATCTCATTCTGTCGAGCTGGGGGGTGGGATTTTCGTCTGCGGCCGGCCTGATGGCTCGACGCTTCGCGGCGCTGAGTGCCGGCATCGCCGTGATGTTCTTCATGGCCAGGAATGCAGAACATTCGGCCATCCGTACGGCGCTCATCCAGGGCATTACAAGCGCCTGCACGATATTGGCATTTCTCGGTATCTATGAGTTTTCCGCAGGACATGCCAACAACGGTATCTTCGGTGCCGTCTTTATCGAGGTCGCTCTCGCGCTGGCATTTCTGTACGTCATGGGCTCAAACCGCAAGGCAACTCGCATCAACAGGAAACCACGGACGAAATGATGAAAGCGCTCACCTTCAAACGCTATGGCAAGTCGCCCGGGATCGGCTTCGTCGATATTCCGCGACCCACGATCAAGCCGGATGAAATGCTCGTCCAGGTGTATGCCGTCGGCCTGAATCCGATCGACTACATGATTCCGAAAGGCATGTTCAAGCCTATCCTTCGCTTTCAGCTACCGGCCACGCTGGGCAGCGATCTGGCGGGCGTCGTCGTGGAAGCGGGAAGTCGCGTCACGCGCTTCAAGCCGGGCGATGCCGTTTTCGCTAGCGTCTTCGATTTGGGGACCGGTACGCTCGCGGAATTTGCCGTGGTGCCCGAAAGTGCAGCCGCGCTCAAACCGGCGAACCTGGATTTCGTGCAAGCGGCTTCGATCCCGATGGTCGGGCTCACATCGTGGCAAGCCCTCAAGGAGCGCGCTGCGCTCAAGCCCGGCCAGAAGGTGTTCATCCCTGCCGGTTCCGGCGGCATCGGCACGTTCGCGATCCAGCTCGCCAAGCACCTCGGCGCCCGGGTCGGGACAACCACCAGCACTGCGAATGTTGGCCTGGTCAAGCGGCTGGGCGCGGACGAAGTGGTCGATTACAAGAAGCAGGAATTCCAGGATGTGCTGCGGGATTATGACGTTGTGCTGGGCACGATCAGGGGCGATGGGATCGAGAAATCCCTGCGGATTCTCAAACCGCGAAGCCGCGTCGTATCGCTCATCGGTCCGCCGGACGCGGCGTTCGCGCGCGCCCGAGGCATGGGCTTGTTCATGAAGTTCGTATTCGGTCTGCTCAGCCGAAAGATTATCGGCCAAGCGAGAAAGCGTGAAGCCGAATATTCATTCCTGTTCGTACATCCCGACGGACATCAGCTCGCAGAACTCGGCAAGCTGCTCGACGCCGGGCACATCCAGCCGGTGATCGACAAGGTGTTTCCGTTCGATCAAACGAAGGAAGCGCTTGCCTATCTCGAAGAGGGCCGGGCGAAGGGAAAGGTCGTTGTGCAAATGAGCAAGGATCTGAATGCTCTGGCTGACTGAGCGGCCCGCATCCGTACGGCATTGCGACATCCGGAACCCAGAAGGAATTCTCATCGAGGCTTGCCGGCCGGACAGATGAAGGCCCCTGCGACAGCGTCACAAGTGAAGTCAGTGGGCCCGTAGCACTTGGCGGGTTTTTTCGAGTGTACCTTGTCGTAGAGCGGATCGGGCTTGGCTTTGTGGTGTTTGAACGTTCGTCGCGGCTGTGCGCTTCGGAGCCTCGAACTGCTGAAAAACACTGTTTTTCCACTGGGAAAACCCGATAATGGCGGCCACTTCGTTTTGAACGCCATCTTGGAATTCCCACATGGAAATTAAGGTCAACTTTCTCGACAAGCTTCGTCTTGAGGCCAAGTTCGATGACTTCACGGTAATCGCCGATCAGCCCATCCGCTATAAGGGCGATGGCTCGGCGCCGGGGCCGTTCGATTACTTTCTGGCTTCATCGGCTTTGTGTGCGGCTTACTTTGTGAAGCTGTACTGCGACACCCGCAATATTCCTACCGAGCATATCCGCCTGTCGCAGAACAATATCGTTGATCCGGAAAACCGTTACCAGCAGATTTTCAAGATCCAGGTCGAGTTGCCGGAAGATATCTCCGCCAAGGACCGTCAGGGCATTTTGCGCTCGATCGAGCGTTGCACCGTCAAAAAGGTGGTGCAAGCCGGGCCAGGGTTTGTGATCGAAGAGGTAGCGAATCTGGATGCCGACGCTCAGGCCTTGCTGACGTTGACGCCGGATTCCGAAGCGAGCACCTATATTGCCGGCAAGGATCTGCCACTCGAAGAAACCATCGCCAATATGTCGGGCTTGCTGGCCGGCTTGGGCATCAAGATTGAAATCGCTTCGTGGCGCAATCTGGTTCCCAATGTATGGTCGCTGCATATCCGTGATGCGCACTCGCCAATGTGTTTTACCAACGGCAAGGGCGCGAGCAAAGAAAGCGCGTTGGCGTCGGCGCTGGGCGAGTACATCGAGCGACTGAGCAACAATCACTTCTATGCGGGTGCGTTCTGGGGCGAAGACATCGCCAACGCGGCGTTTGTCCATTACCCGAACGAGCGCTGGTTCAAGCCTGGCAAGAAAGGTGCCCTGCCGTCGGGAATTCTCGACGAGTACTGCCTGGCAATTTACAACCCCGATGGCGAGTTGCGTGGCTCGCATCTAGTCGACACCAACTCCGGCAATGTGCAGCGCGGCATCTGTTCGCTGCCCTATGTGCGCCAGTCGGACGGCGAGGTGGTGTATTTCCCGTCCAACCTGGTCGAAAACCTCTACGTCAGCAATGGCATGAGTGCCGGGAATACGCTGGCTGAAGCGCAGGTGCAATGCCTGTCGGAAATTTTCGAACGGGCGGTAAAGCGCAAAATTCTGGAAGGCGAAATCGCCTTGCCGGATGTGCCGCCCGAAGTGCTGGCGAAATACCCCGGCATTGTGGCCGGGATTCAGGGCCTGGAAGCGCAGGGTTTTCCGGTGCTGGTGAAGGATGCATCGCTGGGTGGAACGTACCCGGTGATGTGCGTGACCTTGATGAACCCGCGTACCGGCGGTGTGTTTGCCTCGTTCGGCGCGCACCCGAGCCTGGAAGTAGCGCTGGAACGCAGCCTGACGGAGTTGCTGCAGGGGCGCAGTTTTGAAGGCCTGAACGATTTGCCTCAGCCCACCTTTGCCAGTGAAGCCGTGACTGAGCCCAATAACTTTGTTGAACACTTCATTGATTCCAGCGGCGTGGTGTCGTGGCGCTTTTTCAGCGCCAAAGCGGATTACGATTTCGTTGAGTGGGATTTCTCTGGCCAGGGTGAAAACTCCAATGCCGATGAAGCCGCAGCCTTGTTCGGCATTCTCGAAGACATGGGCAAGGAAGTGTACATGGCGGTGTATGACCAGTTAGGCGCAACGGCCTGCCGCATCCTGGTGCCGGGTTATTCGGAAGTTTATCCGGTGGAAGATCTGATCTGGGATAACACCAACAAAGCGCTGTTGTTCCGCGCCGATATCTTGAACCTGCATCGTCTGGACGATGCCAGCCTGGAAGCGCTGCTTGAGCGCTTGGATAACAGTGAGCTCGATGAGTACGGCGACATCGCCACCTTGATCGGCATCCAATTTGACGAGAATACGGCCTGGGGCCAGCTCACGGTTCTCGAGTTGAAGCTGCTGATTCATCTCGCCTTGCAGCAACTTGAAACGGCGCAAGAGCTGGTGGGCGCTTTCCTGCAGTACAACGACAACACGCTCGAGCGCGGATTGTTTTATCAGGCCTTGAACGTGGTGCTGGAAGTGATGCTCGACGACGAGCTGGAACTCGCCGATTACGAGGTCAATTTCCGCCGCATGTTTGGCAACCCGCGGATGGACGCGGTGCTGGGGTCAGTGGGCGGCAGCGTGCGCTTCTTCGGCTTGACGCCAACGAGCATGAAACTGGAAGGGCTCGACCGGCACCAGCGCCTGATCGACAGCTACAAAAAACTGCATGTCGCGCGAGCCAAGGCGGCGGCTTGATCCCGTTAAAGTTACGAGTCATGACGGGATCAGCCACAAGGGTGACCGGGGCGACTCCCTACGCGCTTCGGTACTCATCACGCGCAAGGCCATTGCAGCCGTTGGCACCAACGGGATTCAACGAATGACTGTCAATTTTTCTTCAAGCTCTTACTCATGTCATGACTGATAGCTCATAATCGGCTAGCTCAAACTGGTTGTCCGCTTATGGACTGAATAACGAACTCACACTTCCGGCCAAAATCCGCCTGTCATCAACTTGGCAAAGCTGTCATTCGAATGGCGGGTGCATTCCGAAACCGGCCGAATAGCCGACGTGAACTACTCGACACAAAGCTGCCAATCAAAAGATCGTCAAACAATGGCTGGTTTACGCAGATTTCTGGATATGCTCGCTCCCGGATTAGAAAATCGCTACTCAATCTCAAGCAATTGCAGGAGGAATGGGGTGAATTGTTTTTTCAGACATCCAGTCCACGAGCCAATGGAATCATGTCTTTTGCCTCGACCACCACGCGGTCTTTGCTTTGTCGTGCCGCGTTGAGCATGGCTTGTCCGATGTCTTCGGTCGTCACAATCGCGCCGGGGAATACCCGACGGATCAGCGACAGCAAGGGATTGGCCAGATTGTAAAAGCGCCGGTAGGCAGGTGTTTTCGACCGGATGCCATGCAACGGTTGAATGATGCCGGGGCGGAGCAGGTATACGCTGCGGAACGGCAGCTTCTGCAAGTCGTTTTCGGTCTTGCCTTTGATTCGCGCCCACATGCTGCGCCCCTGTTCACTGCCATCCGTACCCGCGCCCGAAACATAGACAAACGTCATGTCGGGATTCAGGCGGGCCAGCAGGTCGGCCACTTTCAGGGTGACCTCGTAAGTGATGTGTCGGTAGGCATCCTCGCTCATCCCAGAAGACGAGACGCCCAGACAAAAGAAGCAGGCATCGAATCCCTGCAGTTCATCGCCGAAGGCGTCCAGTGTCATCAGGTCGGCGCGTTCCAATTGCTGCAACTTGGGATGAACTTGCACCACCGGGGTACGGCCCACGGTCGTCACCTGGCTCACATCGGTTGCGGCAAGGCATTCACGCAGTGTGCCTTGGCCCACCATGCCGGTAGCACCGAATATCAAGATTTTCATGCTGTTTCCTGTTTGAGCATCAAGATGCACCAAGTGCGGGTCCGTGGTTTCAATCGCCTCAACTCCGGATCAAAGCCCTGTCATTTTAAGGACCGCTTCCGGCAGCCGCTCGCCTTGCACTACGATCTTCGCCAACAGTGTGTTGATGTGGGCCAGATCGTCTTCTGTGAGCACAACATCCAATGCGCCCAGGTTTTCCTCCAGCCGATGCAGCTTGGTAGTCCCAGGAATCGGCACGATCCACGGCTTCTTGGCCAGCAGCCAGGCCAGGGCGATTTGCGCGGGCGTCGCGCCCTTGCTTGTCGCGATGGACTTGATCGCGTCGACCAGCGCGAGGTTGGCTTTGCGGGCGTCATCGGCAAAGCGCGGCACGAAATTACGAAAATCCGTTGGCGCGAACTTTGTATTCTCATCGATTTGGCCGGTCAGGAAGCCGGCGCCCAGCGGGCTGAACGGGACAAAGCCGATGCCCAGTTCTTCCAGTGTGGGCAGCAATTCTGCTTCCGGGCCACGCCAGAACAGCGAGTATTCACTCTGTACTGCCGTCAGCGGCAAGACGGCGTGGGCGCGACGAATCGTTTGGATTCCGGCTTCGGAAAGACCGAAGTGGCGAACTTTCCCTGCGTCCACCAGTTCCTTGACGGCACCAGCGACGTCTTCGATGGGTACGGCAGGATCAACCCGGTGCTGGTAAAGCAGATCGATATGCTCGGTACGCAGGCGCTTCAGGCTGGCTTCGACAGCCGCCTTGATATGTTCCGGACGGCTATTGGTACCCGCGCCGCGCATGCCGGTGACCGGGTCGATATCGAAACCGAACTTGGTGGCAATCACGACTTGATCGCGGATCGGCGCGAGCGCTTCACCGAGCAATTCTTCATTGGCAAATGGGCCATAAACTTCGGCGGTGTCGAACAGGGTCACGCCCCGTTCGTGCGCAGAACGCAGGAGCTGGATCATGTCCTGCTTGTCTACTGATGAGCCATAGAGGGCACCGGTCATGGTCATGCAACCAAGACCGATCGCCGAGACTTCCAGTCCGTTGCCCAGTGTGCGGTATTTCATGGGTGTTCTCCTTGCAAGATAACGTTGATAGGGTTCATGGCGTTTCTCCATGACACTGACTTAAAAAGCGTTGTTTCTTGGATGAACAACGCATCACTTGATTTGTTTGCCCCAAAATCGGGTAGCAAGTTCAATCCAACCTTCGGCACGGGTTCCGTTGCCGGGGCCGAAACCATGACCAAGCCCCGGGTACCGATGGAATTCAACTTCCGCTCCTGCCTTGCGCAGTTCAGCGACCCGTCTTTCCATGACTACTGGCGAAACGATGCCATCTTGCTCACCGACAACCACAAAGGTGGGCGGTTCCTCCGTCGCGCAATCGGAATGCCCCGTATACGCCATCACCACCGTGGCCGGCTTGGGAAGCGTGTCTCCGCCAAAAGAGGCAACACCGTGAGAGCCGATACTGGCCGCCATTCTTGCGCCGGCCGAGCTTCCCCACAGCGAATAACTCTGGGTGCTGACGCCCAGAGTCTGTGCATTCCTGAAGATAAAGGAGATTGCGGCCGCCAGATCCCGAGTCGCCACCATGCCCCCCGGGCCGACCCGGTATTTCAGAACGAAGGCGTTGTAACCGGCTTTGTTAATCTCCATGGCATACGGAAAACCTTCATGCACAGAGGCGACATAGGAGAAGCCGCCGCCAGGCGCGATAACCGCGAATGGCGCACCAGGTTTACCCCGGAAAAAGAACAGTCCGGTATTTATCTTCGATGGCTGCGCCTGCTTTTCCGTCTCAGTGTAGAAGTTGTAAAACACGGTATTGCCATGGCTTGCGTCATCAACCATCCGGTTCAGGGCCTGCACCGCAATTTCCGGATCAACATGACTGTGATAGGGCAACAGGGTACCGAGCTGGCTGAGTGGCATGCTCTCGTCGTAATGACGGTCATCCCAAGGCAAGAGCAAACGCGCATAACCGGAAAATGCCGGGTGGTTCAAAAGATCCCGAATCTGGCTGTTGGTCTGCAAATGCTCGCCACTGCGTGCGGGCGCGACGCTTCCAGATTTTTCATCCGATGCCAGTGCATCACACTCGTTGGTCTCAACCAGAGAAGTCGCCATGAATACCGACAGTGCCATACAGGCGGTCCTAACAATGTCCATCATCCTTGCACTCTTGCTTCGGGTTCGAGAATGAACAATTTCATGCCCGGACCACATCCGAACTCGTAGCGACTGCCTTTTGCATCTTGGGATGAACGATGAGGGCGAATGCCAAGGCCAGAGCGAGGATCAGCATGGCCGAAGCCGCCAACATGGCATTACTCACCGAGTGAGTCAGCAGGTCTGCCCCGCTGAGCGTTCCTGTGCCCAAAGCCGTTGCCGCAATCTGTACGCCCAAGCCAAGTGAATCCCCAGTTGGTGTGCGGCATTCACCAGACCTGACGCCGCGCCGGCATCCTGTATGGCCACGTCGGCAACACCTGAAATCGTGAGTGGCCCCATTGCACCGCCTTGGCCAATGCCGATCAGGAGCATCGGTAAAAGCAGTCCGCTCATGTAGCTGGTTGTACTTGAAACCTGACTGAGCCAAAGCATGCCGATCAGTCCTATGACGATGCTGCCTATCAGTACCTTGCTGGCCCCAATCTGACGAATCAGATTGGGTACGGATAGCGCCACCAGAAAATTGGTGAGCATCGCAGGCAAAAAGGCGAGCCCTGTCAATGCGGGGCTGAATCCCCGAACCGCTTGCATGTACTGGGTAGAGAAAAAGAAAAAACCGACATTGGCACCCAGGAAAAGAACCCGAACCACATAGGCACCACTGCGCTCTTTGCTTGCGAACAAGCGCAACGGCATGATCGGCTGCTTTGCCCGCAATTCGATCCCAACAAAGAGGGCAAGCAGTAACACCCCAACAGCCAGCGCCTGAAGGGTCAGCGTATGGCCCCAGCCGGAAATCGCAGATTGAACGACACCAAACACCAGCGCGCTCATGCCGAGGGTGGAGACCAACGCGCCCGCCAAATCGAACTTGCCTGAGTGTTTTTCTGTTTCTGGAATGTATTGCTTGGCGGCCCATATCAATGCCATGCCGATCGGAATATTGATGAAGAAACCCACGCGCCAGGAGTACCAGTCGGCAAGGATGCCCCCGAGAACCAGGCCAATACTCGCAGAAACCCCTGCCGTTGAGGCATATAAAGCAATGGCGCGATTACGTTCGGCACCTGCCGCGAAATTGGTTTGCAGTAATGCCAGCGTCGATGGTGCCAGAATCGCAGAACCCAAGCCTTGAATCGCACGCGCAGCAACCAGCCAGCTCGGGGATTGCACCAATCCAATCGTCAGTGACGAAAGTGCAAAAATGGCGAGTCCTCTCACAAACATGCGGCGGCGCCCCAAAATGTCCCCGGCCCGAGCACCCAGCAACAAGAAACCGCCAAAAGTGAGGGTGTAGGCATTAGAGATCCAGGAGAGTCCCGCATCGGAAAAGCCAAGCTCCTGCTTAATCTTCGGCAGACCCGTAATCACGATCGAAATGTCGAGCACGATCATCACATAGCTGATCAGGATGATGGCCAGAATCGGAAGTGATCACCATCAGCCGTGTTTCCGTTGTGAGGAATCCATCGATTTCCCTTGGAACGAACTCTACTGTTTGCGCCGCTTAGTGATAAGCTGGCCAAATCAGGATGGGGTAATAAGAATGGCTAATAAATCGATGCCGCATGAGAACTTCAATGACCTGGCCTCCTTTGCAATGGTTGCAAAGGAACGGAGTTTTACCAAGGCGGCGGCCAAGCTCGGCGTGTCACAATCCGCACTGAGCCAAAGCATGCGGGCTTTGGAAGAACGTCTTGGCTTGCTGCTTCTGACGCGAACCACCCGCAGTGTGTCGCCGACAGAAGCAGGCGAGCGCTTGCTGTGCACCATCAGGCCCCGATTCGAAGAAATTGAATTCGAACTGGCGGCATTGAGTGAATTGCGCGACAAACCTGCAGGAAACATCCGAATCACGGCTGGAGAACATGCTGCCTTGTCAGTGCTGCAGCCCGCTCTCGCGCGCTTCTTGCCGCACTATCCAGATATCCATGTCGAAGTAACGGTAGACAACGGGCTCACCGACATTTCAGCGGATGCCTATGATGCCGGCATCCGGCTGGGAGAACAGGTCGCAAAGGATATGATTGCGGTACGCATCAGCCCGGATATGCATATGGCCGTGGTCGGCTCTCCCGCCTATTTCGCGGCACATCCTCAGCCAGTAATCCCAGAAGACCTGACAGCGCATAACTGCATCGGGATGCGATTGCCCACTTACGGTGGGGTGTTTTCCTGGGAATTCGGGAAAGAGGGGCACGTGATGAACGTCCGGGTCGAAGGTCAGCTCATCTTCAACAACATCGGCATGCGCCTGAGTTCGGTACTATCAGGGTTGGGGCTCGCCTATTTGCCAGAAGATCAAATCACCACCCATGTCGAAGCGGGCCACCTGATTCGCGTTCTCGAAGACTGGTGCCCAAGCTTCTCTGGCTACCACCTGTATTACCCCAGCAGGAAACATCACTCCCAAGCGTTTTCGTTGCTCGTGGATGCGTTGCGCTACTCGAACACACGCGCGACAAACTGACTTAAGCTCCCCCAATCGGTACACCCAAGGATGTACCGATTGGGATGCCGGTATTTCTCATTTAGCCAGGTATTGTTCGTCTGAGACCTTGTCCATCCAGACCACACTTTTTCCGTTCAAAGACTCGGAAACAGCAAAGTGCGACATTCCTGTCGTTGCGGTGGCACCATGCCAGTGCTTGACCTCTGGCGGTATCCACACGACATCACCCTCTCTGAATTCTTGAACAGCTCCGCCCCAGGACTGCACCCAGCCAACACCTGACGTGACAATCAAGGTTTGACCTAGCGGGTGGCTGTGCCATGCTGTCCGAGCTCCGGGTTCGAATGTCACCAGCCCACCGCTAATTTTTGCGGGTTCAGATCTTTGAAAGCGCGAGTCCACCCGGGCCACACCCGTAAAGTACTTGGCATCAGCCGGTACTGACGGCTGCGATCCCACTCGCAAAATTGAAACTGTTGGGTCATCGGCCTGTACGGATGTCGCTGGCATCAAGAGAAATCCCGACAACATTGCTGTGATTGCAGTTTTTTGCATTGCATTTCCTTACCCTCAATGACCAAAACATCCCTACGGCAGGATGAACGGGGCGCATGGTTTTTTCATGCGCCCTTATTCAAAGGTTTACTTTTTCTTGAAAACCTCCTTGGCGATACCAATAGCGGTCACCGCATTGGGCCACCCCGAGTAAAACGCCATGTGGGTAATTGCTTCGACCAGTTCTTCCTCGGTAACACCATTCTGTCGAGCCAGTGCCAAATGCGATCTGAGTTGGTCCGGACGATTCATTGCAACCAGGGCACTGACCGTAATCAGACTGCGATCCCGCTTGGACAGTTGTGGGCGCTCCCAGATATCCGCGTACAAGACGTTGTCGGTGAGTTCGGCCATCTTGGGCGCGATATCCCCCATCAACTGCTGGGCACGGGAAGGTTGCGCCTTGACTGCGCTAGCATTGGTCGAGGTGGCATTGGGTTCGGCATGGACAATCGCTGTTGCCATCAATAAGCCTGCTGCCATGTCTGTTGCAGAAAACTGTTTTTTCATAACTACCATTCCGTGTACATAATGTTCGTGCGGTGGTGCCCCGCAATTTGAGGCAAGAGCAATCCCTGCGTATTGTTGGGAGGCATTTTTTCCTGTCTCTTCGCCGCCTTACTTCAGCGGGGCCTCGACGCCGCTGTAGGCGAGCACTGCCGCGGGCAGGCGTTCACCCTGGATCGTGATCCCGGCCAATGCCGTATTCAGCACCTGCAGCTCGTCGCCGCTGAAGGTGACTTCCGCTGCGCCGATGTTATCGAGCATGTGGCCCATCTGAGTCGTGCCGGGAATCGGCACAATCCACGGCTTCTGTGCCATCAGCCAGGCCAGGGCAATCCGGGCGGGAGTGGTGTTTTTGCGCATGGCCCAGGTTTTCACGAGCTGCACCAGCGCTAGGTTGTTTGCCCGGGTCTCGGCCGAGAAACGGGTTTCCGTCTTGCGAAAATCGCCATCGGCAAAATTCGTCTGCTGGTCGATGGCACCGGTGAGGAAACCCACCCCGAGCGGGCTCCACGGTACGAAACCGATGCCCAGTTCCTGGCACAGGGGCAACACTTCCTGCTCGGGGCCGCGCCAGAGCATCGAATATTCGCTCTGGACGGCCGTGACGGGCAGCTCGGCATGGGCCCGGCGCAAGGTCTTGAGCCCCATCTCGGACAAGCCCCAATGCAGCACCTTGCCCTGGACCATCAAATCCTTGATGGCGCCGGCCACGTCTTCGATCGGCACTTGCGGATCGACACGATGCTGGTAGAGCAGATCGATCCGGTCCGTGCGCAGGCGCTTGAGCGAGCCTTCGACGGCCAGCTTGATATGGTCCGGACGGCTGATCAGCCCCGGCTCACGCGCGCCGGTTTTAAGATCGATGTTCCAGCCGAACTTGCTGGTGATGACGACCTTGTCGCGAAACGGCTCGATGGCTTCGCCGAGAATCCGCTCGCACTCATGCGGTCCGTAGGCTTCGGCGGTGTCGAAAAAGGTGACGCCGCGCTCATAGGCCGTGCGGATAATATCGGTCATCTCGGGCCGGGCAGGCACCGTCGTCTGGTAGGTGCGAGCCATGTTCTGGACGCCAAGACCGACACTGGAGACTTCCAGCTCGCCGAGCTTTCGCCGGTTGCTCTTCAGTCCCAATGAGGCCGGACCTCCGGAATTTGGCGACCCGATCTGGGTCTGCGCTTGCGCGCGCCCGGCAAGGCTGGCACCGGCAAGTACGGCGCCGGAAGCCATGGCCATCGAACTGCCGATGAATTTGCGTCTGTTTTCATCAAATACAGAATTGCTCATCTATCACCCTTTTTCCCACGAATTTCATCAATGGCAGTACCAGTGAGTACCCGTAATGGCCTCAGAGCGTCTTGCCGTAAAACTTCCCAAGCTTTGCCACCGCTTGATTCACATACTTCGGTACCCAGTAGGTTTCGATATGGGTGGCGCCGTTGATCAGGAAGAGTTCCTTGTCCTTCGTGCCAGTGGCCTTGGCGAACGCATCCTCGGTCATATACAGGCTATCTGCCTTGCTGCCCGCAATCATCAGCAAGGGCTTGTCGATCAGATCGATGTGATCGGTGGCGTCAAAGCGCATCAAATCGAGCAAACTGCTCATGGTGTACTTGAAGGTCGAGTTGGGGTGCGCATGCGTTTTCCAGTAGTACTCGTAACCCTGTCGGTACAGATCGAACGGCAATTTGGCAATCTGCTCGTCACTCAGATTGGCATCCCCGGCATAAAGAATTGCCCCGCCAGCCGCTTCCTGGGCGCGGGCAGCTGAGGCCTGCTGCAAACGGGTCTGAATCGTGTTCAGCTGCGAATCCATGTAGCCATTGCGACGAACACGCCCGGAGTTGAACATGCTGACCGTCGCAATCGACTTGAAGCGCTTGTCGGTTTGCGCGGCAGCCAATGAATAGCCCCCTCCACCACAAATACCGAGCAAGCCGAGGCGTGCGCTATCAACACCTGCGTATTTGCTGATGAAGTCAGCCATGCCATGAATGTCTTCAATGCGATAGGACGGCTTGTCCACATTGCGGGGTTGGCCGCCGCTTGCGCCCTGATAGGCGGCATCGGCGGCAATGGTGATATAGCCTTGCTCCGCCAGGCGCTGGGCATACAAACCGGCAACCTGTTCTTTTACGCCCCCATTGGGATGCGCGACCACGACGGTCGGGTATTTCTTGCTTGAGTCATAGTTTGCCGGGGTGTAAACGTTGGCGGAAATGTCGATACCATTAAGCTTGTAAGTCACGGTACGGATGTTGACTTGGCCTTTGACGTTTTCGGTGATTGCTCCGTCATAAACCAAGGTGAACGGATTTTTCTTATAGTCGGCAGCCATTGTCCCTCCCGATGCAATGCCAATGACCGTTGCCAATAAGGTGGCATTGAAAATCTTCAAATTCATTTTGAAACTCCTGCAAAACATGAAATGGGAATTCATACATAAACAGGCTTTGCGCATGCCTGCGCCCGACCCAATCGCACTCATTTGTCCAAACGATTTTTCGCCAGGAATTTCGAGACCAGATCGGCGATCTGGACGTTGTTCAGGTCCGAAAACGCAAAGTGGGTATTGCCCTTGATACCGATCTCAGGCAGATGAATCAGCGTGACATTCCCGCCATGCCGATTAACGGTGTCGCGCCAGAGCTTCGCCATGGCGAGCCGCACCCGCCAGCTGTCTTGCGCCGGCATCGTGGTGGGCTCTGTTGGAATGTTGTCGCCGTAATAGATCACGATGGGAATCTTGGTCAACGCATTGAAGTCGGCCAGCGGGATAGCCACGCCTTGCAGCGTGTCAAAAGCACTCGGCATCGGGGCAGGTACTTCGCCTTCCGGAAAGACGAATCCGCTGCCCGGCTCAAACGAAACAATGGCTTTTACCTTGGGATTTTTGATTGCAGTCAGCCAACCCGGGCCACCGCTTTGCGAGTGCGTGAACAAAATGCCATCGCCAATTTTGTCGAAGAGGGCAGAAACGGCATCCGAGATCACAGCAGGATCATACGGGCCGGTATTCGGCGTCATCGACCGGAAGTACTGGTTGAGTGTTTCCGGATCTTTCGAAAATTGAACGCCTTCGAAATAGTGCGGCCAAACACCAATCCGGAATTGGTTGAACCACAGTTGTTCGTCGGCCACCGGTTTGATGGTCGCTTCGACCATGCTGCGTCCGGCATCGCCTCGGCGGGGCTGGTCAATCAGGTAGGTCGAGAAGCGGCGGCGCAGAAAGATATTCTGAAAGCCTTCCCGGCCATCGGGAGTGGTCTCCCAAGTCTTCGAAAATTGCCCTGCGCCATGCCACATCACGATGGGCAGTTTCCGGGCATTTACCGGGATTTGATAAAACGCGTAGGCATGATCGCCATGGAAGGTTTGTCCAGACGAAATCATCGGCTTTAGCGGATCGAACGTGCCCGGTTCCGTTTTAACGGTTCCGCCTACCGTGAAGCTGCCTTGTTCTTGAATCACCAATGGCGTTGTTGCGGTACGTGCCAAAGCGGCTGTCGACGAGAAACCCAAGGAGGACGCCAGCAGAAATGCAATCAATGATAGAAAGGATTTCATTGTTTCAACTCTTTCTGGAAAGGAATGAGTTGAATGCTAGGCTCAAGTGAGCTATCTGATTAGACGGGTAATTTCAATAGAACTTATAAGTTATACTAATTAGTATCCAGATTGCTCACCTTGGATGTGAATTTTCTGGGATAAGCCATGAGTCAAATTCTGGTACGAAGATCAGGGACGTGGTGGCTATGAATGGGGTTCTCCATTTTTCGAAAAAATTAAGCTCGGTGGCCCACTATATTTTGGTACCCGCCGTTCAATTGGCGACAGATCGAAAAGCAGGATTGGGCGCGGAACTGCCGCAGGGAAAGCATTGAAGCGTCCGTTCGATATGGATGTCCAGCCTGCGACAAGTAGGCATTCCATTGCCGCAAGGGCCGAATGACTGCAGAGACCGAAAACCCGCAGTGTGCTCGCCAAAAGAGCCGAATTTCCTCTGCGCCTTACTAGTAATAGCACATCGTCCTTGAGCTGAACGATTTGGCAGGAACCATTGAAAAAGAGACCGATCAGGTCTCTTTTTCAATGCCGGAAAATCATCAACTTCTGGATGTGTGAGTTTATGATTTTAGTAGGCCAGAACCGTTGGTTCGTCCACGATAATGGATCGACTCGGATGACCGGCTGTTTTGGTCATGGCCTCTTTGGTCAATCATTCAAATACAACTGATTTCACGCAACTCTATCCCGCGAAACGGGTTTCCTGCGCTTTCCAGTTTTTGCCGGTTCTCTGCCGAAACATTGCGCAGAATGAAGGTGACTGGCTTGAGCGTATCCGCTTTGTCGCGGACCACGGCCGAGCGCACTCCCTTGGCCCGGAGTTCGGCCAAGCGACGGTCTGCGGCTTCGCGTGAACTGAAAATACCCAGAGATACGGCGTTTTGCCACTTGCTGCCATTATTAACCACGAAGTAATCGTCGATGCCCATGTCGGCTACTTGTTTGGCCCGCTTGCGCGCGGCATCCAGATTTTCCAGTGGGGGAATGTAGACCCAAGCTTTGGCATTTTCTGCACTCATGCTCTCACTGGCATTCAAGCCCAGCGCTTTGATGCGGGCGCGGGCGCTGTTGGCTTGCTCGCTGGAGAAACCGCTCCAGCGCAGGCAAGCCAGTTTGCTGGCCACTGGGGAAGCTGCTGCCTGCGGTGCTTCTGGTTTTACTGTGGCGGGCACAGATGCAGCGGGGGCGGAAGCGTGTACGGCAGATGCAACGGGTTTCGCTGCGTTGAGCTGGCCAGTGACGATTTGAACCTGGCTGGCGTTGATCTCGCGACTGCGTGGATCAACGGCGCTAGTGCTGCTGCCAAAGTTGATCAGACTGAATACCAGGGCATTGATGATCAGGAAAACAAAGAAGAGCCACTTCATTGCGGATTTCCTTCGTGAATTGTCGCCACGGTGAGTAAGCCGGACAGGGCCAGATTATCCATAATAGCTATCTGGCCGTTGAGTAGTGGTTGCAGCAGCGAAGCATCTCCCCCGCTGATCAGGATTTGGATCGGGTGCTGGCCGGCGCTGGCAAGACGCTCAGCCATGGCGCTGATTGCTCCGCTTAACGCGCTGAGGCAGCCGGTTTCAATCGCGTCATCGGTTGATGTCGGAAATGGCACGAAGTGGCCGTTGGCCACCGGCAAGCGTGCAGTGCCGCTGGCCAGTGCCTGTTTCATCAGGCGATAGCCGGGCAGGATCATGCCGCCGAGGAAATCCCCATCGGCGGTCAGGGCATCCACCACCAGCGCCGTGCCGGCCGAAACTACCACCAGCGCCCTGTCCGGAACGCGTGCCCGAGCACCAAGCAGCGCTGCCCAGCGGTCGGCGCCGAGCCGTGCCGGTTCATCATAGCGATTACGCACGCCAGCCTGCCGGCTCAAGACCTGCAGCCATTCCACCGTGATTTGCCACCGCAGTGCAATTTGCGCAGCAACGCCAGCCTGAATTTCCGGGGAGCTGACCGAGCAACCCAGTGCGCGGCTTGCCGCGGGCAGCCCTTCCCACGCTGACGCTAAATCCGCAGGATCCTGGACGACACCGCTGACCAGAAACGCGCCATGGTCGGCCAAGGCCCATTTGATACGGCTATTGCCCAGATCCAGCAGCAGGATCATGCGGTGTACCTGCGCAAACTGACGTCGCCGCTGTGGATCAATCGGAGTTGTCCCTCAACTTGCAGGCGTAGCGCGCCTTCGTCACTGACCCCCAAAATAATGCCTTGCAGGGTTTGGCCATCGGGCATGTGCACTTGTGCCGCTTGCTGGTGCCAGGCGTGATGGGCTTCCCATTCGCTACGCAGCGGAGCGAAGCCTTCTGCGGCAAAGCGTGGCAAGGTACGTTCTAGCTCGGCAAGAATGTGGCCGAGCAAGGCATTGCGGCCAAGGTGCAAGCCATGCTTTTCCAGTGCGGCAATGGGCTGGTCGAGTGGATCCAGTCCTTCCGGCAAGTAGAGGTTTAAGCCGACCCCGATGACCACCTGCGCCGGGCCAAGTGCGTCACCTTGCATCTCGATCAGAATGCCGCCAGCTTTGCCCGTTGGCAGGAGCAGATCATTGGGCCATTTCAGGCCGATGTCGCGTACCCCGGCGGCGTCAATGGCTCGAGCCAGGGCCGCGCCCACGGCGAGTGGCAGTCCTGCGAGTTGCGCCGGACCATGGGGAAAAGACCAGACCAGCGAAAACATCAGGCTACCGCCGAGGATTCCCTGCCATTTGCGTCCCATGCGCCCGCGCCCACCGCTTTGCCATTCCGCCACCAACACCCGACCGTGTTGCGGTGCGGCCAGCAGCGCGCGGTTGGTAGATTCACTCTGATCGACGACCTCCAGGATAAATGTGGATGCGGGGGCTAATTCGGCGCGAATGGCCCGCTCATCGAGCCATTCAATCGGCCGATTCAGGCGGTAGCCCAGGCCATGCCGGCGTTCAATGGTGATGCCGTATTCTTCGGCATGCGAAAGCGCGGTGGAAACGCTGGCGCGCGAAATGCCCAGGCGCTCGGCGATCTCTTCGCCAGAAGTGAAGTGGTCCGCGTCAAGATGGCGCAGAAAGGGGATGAGTTTGGACATGGTGACGCGATTGTAGCAGGCCAATCCGCGGACATCAGGCCTTGCGACGTTCAAGCGTGACAAGTTCCGCAATGCCCATCAGTCGGAGCAAGGCGAGGACCAATTCATTAACCTGCACAATGCGCACGCTGCGGCCCTGTTGCAGGAGCTCCATGAAGAGGTTGAGAAACTGGCCGGCTGTTTCAAAGTCCACTCGATCGACGTAGGTGAAATCCAGCACTATTTCATGGGTGCTTTCTTTCGCATAGCTGCGAATTTCCGCCAGTCCTTGTGGATGCTGGCTGGTGATTTCACCCGGCAACAGCAAACCTTCATGTGCGGGTTCCGGACTGGACTCCTCGATATCTGCGGCAAGGTCTTTTGTTTTTGGCGCAAGACGAGCATCCCAAGAGGGCGGGGATACTTCGAAGGTGATTGCGTATTCGACAGCTAAATTATCGAACTCTTCCTGAAGCCCCAACGCCTGATGGACTTCGATCAGTAACAGCCAGAACGGGGCTTCCGCATGAATGCGACGGCCGGTTTCAATTTTTTCAGCGAGTAGCTTGGCAAAGCCTTGGCCGCCAGCAATCGGCCTTGGCGTGGCAGCTTTGCGCGAAAGATGCCAAAGCGACAGGATCTCGGCGGCTGCCATGGAATCGATTTCCTTGACACGACTGAAGTCGAGCCGAGGCGGATCAAGACGTGTGGCCGATGTGCGCAAGGGGGCCAACTCTTTTTCCAGAGTGGCACTGGTGAGTTGCGCACCGAAGGTACAGATGTTGTTGGCTGCGGCTATTGGCTTGGCCTGCAGGCGCTTGCGTTCGCACCAGGTAGGGGGCGTTTTTTCGAATTCCAGGACAAATTCCAGGCCGAGGTTTTCGTAGGCGGTGCGATCATTCTGCTGCTGGTAGAGTTCGAACAGCATCAGCCAGGTTTCCAAGCGGCGCTGACCATGCGTTTCCTGCACTGCACTCTGCATGATCGGGATCGCAGCACGACTGCTGCCGTTGGCGTGCATGATGGCGGCTTCTTCTTCGGCAGCCGAGAGTAGGCTGTCCCCGGAGCTGACCTCAATTCCGGCGCAGACGTCCTGGTTTGAATCGAATTGCGGGGAAGCCTCCTGGCGCGTTTCTGCCGCGGGCGGCGATTTGACCCCCGGATCAAAGTCTGAATCTTTCTTTTTGAAAAACGAAAAAGCCACGCTGAGTATCCTGAAATGTCACCACCCGTAAAAAGAGTGGTTGTCTTTGATTCTAACCGCGCCAAGCCAGACCGGGAAAGGATTTCTGGCTTATAACCCAGAGTATGGCTGGGCGATTGGCGCTAGCCTGCTAAACTGGAACGGTAGCGAAGTCATTTCTTACGTCTGGAGCAGCTCGATGCGCTTTGTACGCCCATTCCCTCGTTCAGTGCCCAAACGCGTCCGCACGGGTGTGCTGGTCTTTGTCGCCATGATGCTGGTCTATGGGCTGTTTGGATTTTTTGCGTTGCCCGCCTTGTTACGACCCTGGCTGGAAAAAAAGGCCGGAGCCGCATTGCATCGACAGGTCAGTATCGGCAAGATCGATATCAATCCCTTCCTGTTTCGGGTGACCTTGTACCGTGTCGCCGTCAATGAAAAAGAGGGTACGCTGTTCCAGTTTGCGTCACTGACCGTCGATGCCGAACTCGCCAGCTTGTGGCGGCGCGGACCGGTATTGCGCGAAATTACGCTGGAATCGCCCCGTGTGCATATCGTGCGCTTGAGCGCGGACCGGTACAACTTTTCGGATTTGCTCGATGGCCAGTCCAAGGCCCCCGCCCAGAATCCCGCCCCTCTGCCGCGTTTCTCGCTCAACAATATTCGTATTACTGGCGGCAGTGTTGATTTTGATGACCAACTTCTGCACGCTCAACAGCGGATCAGTGAGCTGCAACTGGCCTTGCCGTTTGTTTCGACCTTGCCTTATCGGTTGGATGAATATATCCAGCCGGGATTGTCTGGAAAGCTCAACGGCTCCGGATTCAAACTGACCGGTCAATCCAAGCCTTTCAAGGATAGTCGCGAAACCCGACTTTCGCTGCAGCTGAATCAGCTTAGCTTGCCGCAATATCTGGCGTACGTTCCCTTGCCAAAAGAGGTGAATTTGCCTAGCGGTAGCTTGTCCGGTCAGGTGGATGTGGTGTTTCGCGAAGAGAAGGATCAGCCCAGATTATTGATTCAGGGCAAGCTGGGATTGACGGATGGGCGGATGGATTTTCGCGGTGAACCGCTCCTGACGTTGCCCTCGGTCCAGATAGATCTGGGGAATCTGGAGCCGTTGCTCCAGAGTTATCGCATCAAACACATCGGTATCGATAAGCCGGTTTTGTCTGTTGTGCGCAATGCCGGCGGTGAACTCAACTGGTTGACCGCCTTTGCCTCCGGCCAGCCTGCGGCCAAGAATGCCAGCGCCACGGCAAGTCAACCTTTGGTCGAAGTGAATGATTTTGCCTTGAATGAAGGTCGGATCAACTGGAAAGATGCGGCAGTCAAACCGGGGTATGCCGCCAGTATTGAGGCCATCAATCTCAAGGCAAAACATTTCTCTACTGCGGCCAAGGCGTCAGCGCAGGTTGAGATTGCCTTCAAAACCGGTTTTGGCGAGGACTTCAACGCAGCGCTGCAGGTTCAGGCAACGCCACTCAGCGTCGATGGTCATCTTGCCTTGGATCATGTGCAGCCCGGTCGCTATCCACCCTATCTGAAGCCTTATTTTGTGGGCGAGATTGCCAGTGGCCAGCTTTCAACGGCGTTGGATGTGCATTATGTCGCCAATCCGCAAGTGCTGGAAATCAACCATGGTGCGTTTGGTATCAGCGATTTGGCAATTCGTCTGGCAGGAGAAAAGCAGGCCAGCGTGAAACTGGCCGCGTTGAATGCCAGTGGGATTGGACTCAATCTGGGCAAGCAACTGGTGGATGTCGCAAATCTGAACATCAGTGGCAGCGAAAACAATATTGTGATGAGCAAGGATGGTCGCATCAATCTGCTGAATTTGCTGCCACCGGCTCCAGGGCATACGACTGTTGCCAACAAAATCAATGCGCCGTCCTGGCGCGTCAGGCTGATGCAACTGGCACTGGAAAAATCAACGTTGCGCCTTGAAGATCACCGCCAAAGTGGCACGCCGCCGCTGGTTTTGTCGGAAATCGGACTGAAGGTGGAAAATCTCGACAGTGCGCCGGGAAGTCCGGCCAAGCTCGATTTTTCTGCCAAATCCGGCAAGCGAGGTCTGATCAAGGTCGCTGGGCCGTTTGTGCCAGCGCCGTTCTCCGCCAAATGGCAGCTTGATCTGCGCCAGTTCGACGCAGCGTTTACGCAACCGTATTTCACCGATTTGCTCAATATCCGCTTGGCCAGTATCTGGCTTGCTGCGCGCGGCGAGGCGCAGATTGCTACCGCGCCTAAACTGGCCGTGCGCTATCGCGGTAATTTTTCGGTGAATGATCTGTATGCCATCGATAAGACCAATGGCGAAGATTTTCTCAAATGGCGTTCGCTGGCTTTGACCGGCGTGGATGTCCAAAGCGAGCCGCTCAAACTCGCATTACGCGAAGTTGCGCTGACCGATTTTTACTCGCGATTGATCTTGTCCAAGGAAGGGAAGCTGAACTTGCAGGATATCGTGGTCAAGGAAGGGCAGGCGACCTCGGTGACGACGAGCCCGGCGACGAGCGTGCCGGCAGTGGCTAAACCCGTCGCAATCGCTTCTGCGCCAGTTTCACCGCGAGCCCCTTTGCCCCCGATCAGTATCGGCAAGATCACGCTGTCGGGTGGCAATATCGTTTACACCGATAATTTTATTCAGCCGAATTTCACGGCCAATCTGCTGGATATGGGCGGAGTGATCGGCGGGCTTTCCAGTAGCGAAACGGCCCGCGCCAGTCTTGATCTGCGTGGCAGCGTTGATCGCATCGCGCCCGTGGCGATTGCCGGTAATCTGAACCCGCTGGCGCAGAAAATCTTTCTCGATATCAAGGCGGCGGTGAAAGGGTATGAACTGACGGCCGCGTCGACTTATTCGGCCAAATATGCGGGTTACGGTATTGAAAAAGGCAAGCTCTCGATGGATGTGTCCTACTTCATCGAAGACAACAAGCTAAAAGCCAGCAACCAGCTAACGCTCGACCAGCTCACCCTGGGCGACAAGGTCGATAGTCCGGATGCGACCAAATTACCGGTGAAATTCGCATTGGCGTTGCTGACGGATCGGCGCGGGCAGATCAATTTGAGTCTGCCGATCGAAGGCTCGCTCGACGACCCGCAGTTCCGTATCGGCAAGATCATCTGGCAGGTCATCGGCAATTTGCTGGAAAAGGCCATTACGTCACCATTCAGTGCGCTTGGTTCGCTGTTTGGCGGCAATCAAGCCACCTTCTCCCGAGTTGAGTTCGAGCCAGGGCGCGCCACGCTAAGTGCCGCAGCGAAAGAGGCACTCGGTAACTTGGCCAAGGCCCTTGATGATCGCCCGGCACTCAAGCTCGACATCGCCGGCTGGGTGGCGTCGGACGCCGACCGCGAGGGCCTGAAACGCGCAAAGCTGGAAGAGAAAATCCGGGCCCGTAAACTGGCCCAACTGACCGACAAAGGGCAATCGGTGGATACCACGACGGAACTGACCATTGGCCCCGAGGAGCGGAATAGATTACTTGGGCAGGTTTACGATCGGGAAAAATTTCCCAAGCCGCGCAATATCGTGGGCTTGCAGAAGAGCCTGCCGCCAGCCGAGATGGAAAAGCTGATCCTTGCCAATACGACAGTCACGGATGATGACCTGCGTAATCTGGGTTTGCAGCGCGCTACGGTGGCCAAGGATGCGCTTAAGGAGTTGGGTGTGGATGAGGCGAGGCTGTTCATTCTCCGTCCGCGACTTGATCCGCCTGCGGACGAACTGAAAAAAGAAGGCGGCAAGGCAACGCGAGCGCAATTCGTGTTGAAGTAATACGTTCAAATACTAGCGCGAGGCCGGTGCCAGATAATGACTTGTTATCTCTGGCAAGCGGCTTCGTGTCTTTTCACCGCAACCATCCCGCCTAAGCCCTTGCCTTGTCGGTATAATCTCCGGTTTTCCAGAATTTCAGATCCGAGACCACTATGGAACTCGCCAAGAGCTTTGAGCCTGCCGATATCGAACGCCGCTGGTACCCGCAATGGGAAGCCGCCGGTCACTTCAAGCCCAACATGCTGGCTGCTGCCACCTCCTTCTGCATCCAGTTGCCGCCGCCGAATGTGACCGGCACGCTGCACATGGGCCATGCCTTTAACCAGACCATCATGGATGGCCTGACGCGCTATCACCGCATGAAAGGCGAGAACACGTTGTGGAATCCAGGCACCGACCATGCCGGTATTGCCACGCAGATCGTGGTTGAGCGCCAGCTCGAGGCGCAGGGTATCAATCGCCATGACATGGGCCGCTCCGCATTTATTGATCGCGTGTGGGAGTGGAAGGCCGAATCCGGCGCGACGATTACCAGCCAAATGCGCCGCATGGGTGCGTCGGTGGACTGGACGCGCGAATACTTCACCATGGATGCGCAATGTTCCAAGGCCGTGACCGAAGTGTTCGTGCGCTTGTATGAACAGGGCCTAATCTACCGCGGCAAGCGCCTGGTGAACTGGGACCCGGTGCTCGGCACCGCTGTTTCCGATCTGGAAGTGGTGAGCGAGGAAGAAGATGGCCACATGTGGCACATCCGCTATCCGCTTGCCGATGGCAGCGGTAGTCTGGTGGTCGCCACCACGCGCCCGGAAACCATGCTCGGCGACGTCGCCGCGATGGTGCATCCGGAAGACGAGCGCTACCAACATCTGATTGGCAAAAGCGTGGCGCTGCCACTGTGCGAGCGCGAAATTCCGATCATTGCCGACGATTATGTGGACAAGGAATTCGGCACGGGCGTGGTGAAAGTGACCCCGGCGCACGATTTCAACGATTATGCCGTCGGCCAGCGTCATGGCCTGCCGCAGATCAATATCTTCACGCTCAGCGCGCATGTGAACGACAATGTCCCGGCCAAATACCGTGGCCTGGACCGGGTCGAGGCGCGCAAGCTGGTGGTGGCCGATCTGGCTGCACTGGATCTGCTGGTCGATATCAAGAAGCACAAGTTGATGGTGCCGCGCGGCGACCGTACCGGGGCGATTATCGAGCCGATGCTGACCGACCAGTGGTTCGTGGCGATGAGCAAGGCCGACGAAACCGGCAAGAGCATCACCGAGAAAGCGCTGGAAGTCGTGGAAACCGGTGAAGTGAAGTTCGTGCCGGAAAACTGGGTCAACACCTACAACCAGTGGCTGAACAACATCCAGGACTGGTGCATCAGTCGCCAGCTGTGGTGGGGCCACCAGATTCCGGCCTGGTACGACGAAGACGGCAAGATCTACGTGGCGCGCAGCGAAGCCGAAGCGCAAGCCCAGGCCGGCAGCAAGACCTTGACGCGTGAAAACGATGTGCTCGATACCTGGTTCAGCTCGGCGCTGGTGCCATTCTCCACGCTAGGCTGGCCGGAAAAGACGCCAGAATTCAAGGCCTTCCTTCCTTCCTCGGTCTTGGTCACCGGCTTTGACATCATCTTCTTCTGGGTGGCCCGGATGATCATGATGACCAAGCACTTTACGGGCGAAGTGCCGTTCAAGCATGTCTATGTGCATGGGCTGGTGCGCGACGGTGAAGGCAAGAAAATGTCCAAGTCCGAGGGCAACGTGCTCGATCCGGTGGACCTGATCGATGGCATTGCGCTTGAACCGCTGCTGGATAAACGCACAACCGGCCTGCGCCGCCCGGAAAGTGCACCTAAGGTGGCCGATAAAACGCGCAAGGAATTCCCCGATGGCATCCCGGCCTATGGCACCGATGCGATTCGCTTCACCTTTGCCAGCCTTGCCACTCTGGGGCGCAATATCAACTTTGACCAGAAACGTTGCGAGGGCTATCGCAACTTTTGCAACAAGCTGTGGAATGCCACGCGTTATGTGCTGATGAATGTCGAAGGCAAGGATGTTGGCCTGGACGAAACATTGCCGCTGGAATACAGCTTTGCCGACCAATGGATCATCGGCCGCCTGCAACAGGCCGAGCACGATGTCAGCTTGGGACTGGATACTTTCCGCTTCGATCTGGCTGCGCAATCGATCTATGAGTTTGTCTGGAACGAATACTGCGATTGGTATATCGAGTTGGCCAAAGTCCAGTTGAACAACGGTTCGGAAGCCGCGCAGCGCGCCACGCGCCGCACGCTGGTGCGTGTGCTGGAAAGCATCTTGCGTTTGGCGCACCCGATTATTCCGTTTATCACCGAAGAGCTCTGGCAAGTCGTTGCGCCGCTGGCCGGCAACAAGACCAGCGAGTCGATCATGGTCGCTGCGTACCCGATTGCCGATCTGACCAAGATCAACCCGGCAGCCGATGCGCTGGTTGACGAACTCAAGGCGCTGGCCTTCGCGGCACGTAATCTGCGCGGCGAGATGAACCTGTCGCCATCGCTGAAAACGCCATTGTTCCTCGAAGGGAGCGCAGAACTGGCCAAGTTCATTCCGTACCTGATGCCGCTGGCCAAGCTCTCCGAAGCCAATATTGTCAGCAAACTGCCGGAAGACGATGCACCGGTCGCTGTCGCCGGCCAGACGCGGCTGATGCTCAAGGTCGAGATCGACAAGGCCGCTGAATCCGCCCGCCTGACCCGCGAAATCGCCAAGTTGGCCGACGCTCTGGAAAAGCTCAAGGCCAAGCTGGAAAAACCGGGTTACGTCGACAAGGCGCCGGCGCATCTGGTCGAGAAGGACAAGGCGATGCTGGTGGATCAGGACGAGAAAATAGGCAAGCTAAGAATTCAGCTGGAAAAGCTGCAGTAAACCAAACGGGATCGGAAACGATCCCGTTTTTCTTGGATCGTAGCCAAGATGTTACGCGTATCCGTACGCCTCTTCGCAGTTGTGAACCGGTGACTGATCGAGGTTACCCTGTAACGCTATGGCAGGGGGCTTCGACCCGATACAACGGCGATGCATAGTTTTCTCAACTAAATTCAAATTGACGCTTGCCACAGGTTAAGAACCGCTTGCGCCTAATTGGGCAAACTTGTAGTGGCGAGATCGAAGGGGGTAGCCTCCATCGGTGGTGCGTGTCTGGTTGGGTGCTTGGATTGTTAACAAGATGGCCTAATACCTAAAAATGGAGGTTATACCTTCCGTTTTTGAGGGGTATGCGACCAGAAAAAGGAGGGGTATGGGTTCCCGGGAGTTCACGACCAGTTTAGGGCGCTTGCTCGGACGGCTCGTTCAAGACCCCATACAGTGCTTGCGCGACAGTACGAATTCTGCCGCATTTGCTCGCGGCATCGGGGTGCTGATCTTCGTTGCCATTGGTGTTTTCTGCGAATTGCTTTTGATGGCTCATGCGCGGGAAGCCGAGATGCAAAACCATGCGCAGTCTTCTGCCTATGCCAACAATTTACGGGCACGAATCGACCGGGAATTGAATGCGGTGTTGTTCCTTTCCAGTGGATTGTCCAGTTATCTGGTGGTGCGTCACGATCAGCTTGATCCCTATGAACTGAATCGGATTTTGGCCAACCTGTATGGATCAAGCCGGCATATTCATAACTTCAGTATCGCTGTGGGTTATCGGGTGCGCTATGTCTATCCCCTCCAAGGCAATGAAAAGGCACTTGGGATGGACTACACCCAAATGCCAACGCAATGGCCCGCAGTGCAACGGGCCATTGAAAGCGTCCGAGGGACGCTGGCAGGGCCTATTGATCTGGTTCAAGGCGGGACAGGTTTTATCTATCGGGTACCCGTATTCGTCAAGGACGAATACTGGGGCATGGTATCCACGGTCATCAACAAAAACTCTTTCTTTACTGCGGCATTTGACGAACTTCGTTCGGATCGTTACCAATTTGCCATTCGTGGAAAAGATGGATTGGGTGCTGCTGGGGATGTTTTTTACGGCGATCCGGCGGTATTTACTGACCCCACTGCAATCCAGGTTGAATCCGAAGTGCCCAATGGGAAATGGATTTATGCCGTTCGGACCAAGGAACTCCCAGGGAATACGGGGGTGGAGTGGATGCTTCATGCTGCCGGATGGCTTGTGGCTGCTCTGCTGGGAATGGCGGCTGCCAAGCTTTTGTTGCAAAGGGCTGAGCTGGCGCGTCATGCCGGGTTTGACAGTCTCACTGGTTTGCCCAATCGACGTTTGCTTGATGATCGCCTGGAACAGGCTGTGCGGCGACATGAGCGCCAGGAAAGCGATTCAATCGGTGTTCTGTTCATTGATTTGGATGGCTTCAAGGCGATCAATGATGACTTTGGACACAAGGCTGGGGATGCCGCATTACACGCCGCGGCCCAACGCATTCGTAGTGAAATCAGATTAAGCGACACGGTGGCGCGCTGGGGTGGGGATGAGTTTGTTGCCGTGATTGAGGGGACGAATGAAGATTTTATGCAGGCCTTGAGTCTTCGTTTGCGCGAAAGGATTGAACTTCCTTTCGAGTACGAAGGACGGACTTTCCAGATATCGGCCTCGATGGGCATGGCCCTTCTTTCGCCAACCGCTGCCACGTCCGAAGCACTGCTTGAACTGGCGGATCAACGGATGTTTAAAGACAAACAGCAGCGCAAGTCAGCAAATCGTTGATTGGTCCAGGTATCAGAGTTTGCCACGGTTGGCGGGAAAATCCTGATTAGACGTTCGTCGTGCACTGCCGCAGAATACGGACTTCCACCGTTTCATTGTCAAGTTTCACCATGAACCTTCCTGCCGAACATCGCGCATCCGGTGTGCTTGCAATCGCGATATGCGCTTTTCTGTGGAGCAGCGCAGGTCTTTTTATCAAGTTGATAGACTGGAATCCGATGGCGATCGCTGGAATGCGTAGCCTGATTGCCAGCCTGACTATTCTGGTCTGGCTCAAGCGCCCACGTTTTTCCTGGTCTTTTGCACAGGTTGCTGCGGCCGTGGCGAATGCTGTGACCATGATGCTTTTCGTTTTTGCGAACAAAACAACAACGGCGGCCAATGCCATTTTGCTGCAATATTCGGCCCCCATTTTTACGGCGTTTTTCGGTGCTTGGCTTTTGCATGAAAAACCTCGCCGGGAGCATTTGCTGGCTTTTCCGTTTGTCGCAGCGGGCATGCTGATTTTCTTTATCGATGATGTCACTCCCGGCGGATTAATCGGTAACTTGGCGGCGGCGGCTTCGGGAGTCACTTTTGGGCTGTATTTCGTCTTTATGCGAATGCAGAAAACAGGTTCTCCGCTGGAGGCCACGTTGTTGTCGCACTTTATGACTGCGATTGTCGGCTTAGGGATTGCCAGTTTTTTGCCGATGCCATTGCTTAGCCCTGGCGCGTTGACGGCGATTTTGGCCTTGGGTGTGGTTCAGATCGGTTTGGCGGCGATATTCTTTGCTCACGGAATCAAGCGGGTGACGGCTGTGCAGGCCGTACTGGTTTCTTTGATCGAGCCGACGTTTAATCCACTATGGGTTTTTCTCAGTACCGGTGAGAAACCCGGCGGCCATGCAATTGTTGGTGGTTTACTGATTGTTGCCGCGGTCACTGCAGCTTCCGTGGTTTCAGTTCGTCGGGCGAGATTTGCCGAAGCCTGTATAGCAGCGGAAGCGGCCAGATAGACTTGAGTTGAGTTGATTCACTTCAGGAGGAATGATGCGCAAGAAAGAGTTTTTTCCCATCGTATTGGCTGTGGCATTGGTCACGACATCCTGCTCAACGATCCAGTCTCAGCCTGGGGCGGAAAAAGTGGTGTTGTTCACACCAGAGCAGGTGACGCACTGTACGAAACTGGGGACGGTCAAAGTCAGTGTGCTGGACAAGGTCGGTTTTATTTCACGCGATCCCGCCAAGGTGAGTGCCAATTTACAGTCCCTTGCGCGCAACTCTGCGGTGGATATGGCCGGCGATACCATCACTGCAGCCAGTCCGGTGCTTGAAGGGAAACAAAGCTTCAATATTTTCCGCTGCTTTCGCTGACCGTTTCCCGCGCAGACCTCCGAATCCGGATTAGAAGCTCGCTGACTGCCGCCGAACGTTCAAAGCGACGGTGAATAACGACCAGGTCGGAATACGGTTCAATTCCGGCCAGTGGGACATACTGAACGTCTGGCAATTTCAGGTAGGCCACCGATTCCGTGATCAGACTGACACCATGTCCTGCGGCGACCAGGCTGATCAGTGTGGCAACTTCGCGCAGCTCCAACTGAATGTCTGGCTCAAATCCCGCTTCCCGGCATAGGCAGAGCAGAGCGTGCCCGAGACCGACACCGGCAGGGTCGTTAAAGGCCAAAAAGGGATCGTTAGCCAGCTGTGATAGCGACAAGCTTTTTGCACCTGCCAGTGGATGATCATGGGGCAAGACCGCTACCAGCTTTTGGCTGGCCAAGACGAACGTTTCCAGCCCTTCAGGCAAGGTTGTTGGCAGAGGCGCGCGGACAATGGCAACGTCCAACTGTTGTTCTTCCACGTATTCGATTTGCGGAAGAATTGCCATTTCGTAGAGCAGTAGCTGCACTCCTGGATAATCGGTCCGGTACTGTTTTAACAAGCGCGGAAAGCTGGGCTGGTACATGGCGCTGCCAACAAAGCCGATCTTGATCGTGCCGGAGGCTCCGCGTGCAGTGTCCTGTGCGACGCGGATCGCTTTTTCGGCACAGAGGAGTGCGGCGCGCGCTTCGACCAGGAAAGCGGCACCTGCCTCGGTCAATTCCACCCGGCGTTTGGCACGACTGAATAGTCTGGCGCCGAGCTGTTCCTCCATTGCCTTGATTTGCTGGCTTAATGCCGGCTGGGCAATTCCCAGCCGTTCGGCTGCACGCGCGAAATGTAATTCTTCGGCAAGGGTGACAAAGTAGCGAAAATGCCGAAAGTCCATAATCCCGCCAATATGCATGAAGTTAATAATAAAAAATTATCAATAATGCATTAATAATGCAATTGATATTATTTTTGTGAGTCGGATAATGTAGTCCATGCGTAACGAGCTTCCTTCCTTGTGGGCGGAAGCTGACAAAAAACCAACAAGCAAACAATGACAGCCTGGAAACAGGCACTTTCTGAGTCCTCCCCTCAGTTTGGCCGGCACGGGTTCGCCGGCCATTCTTTTTGTCAGGCCAAACACGGTTTCTTTTTTGTAATCATTTCCAATGGCAAGCAAGGTCTATCAAATTGAATTCGCATCCTTTTTTTAGTAATCGTAAAGTGGTTTTTCTGTTGGCTGCATTCTGTTGCCTGTTATGGGGAAGTGCTTACCCGGCGATCAAAAATGGCTATTTGTTATTCGCAATTGCGCCGACCGACATCCCTTCGAAAATGGTTTTTGCCGGGTATCGTTTTTTGTTTGCCGGGCTACTGTTGCTGCTGATGGCCGTAGTGACAAAGCGCAAGGGCTTAAGGCTGACCAGGAAGAGCTTGGCTGAATACACTGTGTTGGGCCTGACGCAGACGTCGATCATGTATATTTTTTTCTACGTCGGGCTGGCCTATACCACTGGGGTAAAAAGCTCGATCATGAATGCCACCGGGACTTTTTTTAGCGTCATCCTGGCGCATTACATTTATCAAAATGACCGCTTGAGCCTGAATAAGGTGTTGGGTTGTCTGATCGGTTTTGTCGGCGTCATGGTGGTGAATTTCAACCGGTCATTACTGGATTTCCATTTCACCTTGCTGGGCGAAGGCTTTGTGGTGATTGCCGCTTTCGTTCAATCGGCGGCAACAATTTATGGCAAGAATCTTTCCCAGAAAGTGGATTCGGTCGTGTTGACCGGGTATCAGTTGGCGATCGGTGGTGCGACCTTGGTCCTGCTTGGCTATGGCACCGGAGGCGTCTTGACGGGCTTTACCTGGACGTCCTCGGCATTGATGCTTTATATGGTGCTGCTATCTTCCGCAGCATTTGCCCTGTGGACGATTCTGCTCAAATACAACAGCGTGGGAATGGTGACGGTATTCAACTTCTTGATCCCGGTATTCGGTGCGGGCTTGTCGGCGATTTTTCTGGGTGAAGCCATTCTGGAGTGGAAAAACGTGCTGGCGCTGCTACTGGTGTGTAGCGGCATCTGGCTGGTGACCAAGGCGCCACGGCGTATTGCTGTTCCCGTCATGCCGGAAGCGCTCCCAGGCAAACCCGCTCAGTCGTCGCCGGTCTGTCCCGGAAACAGCACGTCGGTATAGCCGAATTTGCGCATATCGTCGATGCGCTGCGGATAAAGCACCCCGAGCAGATGGTCGCACTCATGCTGAACCACTCGGGCATGAAAGCCTTCCGCAATGCGGTCAATAGGCTGGCCGTAAGCGTCAAAGCCTTGGTAGTGCAATCGAGTGAACCGGGGAACACTTCCGCGTAAACCAGGAACGGAAAGACACCCTTCCCAGCCTTCTTCCATCTCGTCGGTCAGCGGGGTAATAACCGGGTTGATCAGAATGGTCCTGGGTACGGCAGGTGCTTCGGGGTAGCGCTCGTTTTCTTCAAAGCCGAACACCACCACCTGCAAGCTGACGCCGATTTGCGGTGCAGCAATGCCGACACCATCATTGGCCGTCATGGTCTCAAGCATATCGGCGATCAAGGCGTGGAGTTCAGGCGTATCGAAGGTTTCAACAGGCGCGGCTTGGGCTAATAGCAGCGGTTCACCCATTTTTAGAATGGTACGAACTGTCATGGTTTAAATCCTGTTCTTGCCGTTTGTTCAATGATTGCGTTCGGTGGCGATACCGGGGAGTGCCGCCAGCGCTTGGCGTTGCGGTGAGTCTTGCAGGCAATCCAGGCATTCCAGAGCACGCAGGGCTTCGGTCTGCGCCACTTGGCGCGAATAATCCAGTGCGCCGGTCTGGCTGACCGCTTCCAGTACTTGCGGCAGCAATTTTCGATCTGCCTGTTCCAAGGCACTGCGTACGGCCGTCGCTTGGGCGGGCGTGCCTTCGCGCATGGCGTGGATCAGCGGTAGTGTTGCCTTGCCTTCGGCGAGATCATCGCCCAGATTTTTACCGATCTCTTCCGTCTTGCCGGAATAATCCAGCACATCATCAATGATCTGGAAGGCCGCACCCAGATGCAGGCCATAGCGGGCAAGCTGAGTTTCAGCCTCCGCATTGGCCGAGCCCAAGATGGCACCCAACCGGGCGGCGGCCTCAAAAAGCTTAGCCGTTTTGTAGTGAATGACCTTGAGGTAGCCCGCTTCATCGATGCCGGTATTGCCGATGTTCATCAGCTGCAGTACTTCGCCTTCGGCGATGATATTGGTGGCATCGGCCATGACTTCCATGATGCGCATCGAGCCTGCGCTGGCCATCATCTGGAAGGCCCGGGTGTACAAGAAATCGCCGACCAGTACGCTGGCAGCATTGCCGAATAGCGCATTGGCTGTCGGATTGCTGCGGCGCAAGCTGGATTCATCGACCACGTCATCGTGCAGCAGGGTTGACGTATGGATCAGCTCAATCATCGCGGCCAATTCGTGATGACGCGTGCCGTTGTAACCGAGCGCACCGGCAGCGAGCAAGAGAACCTGGGGACGCAAACGTTTGCCGCCTGCGCTGATAATATATTCCGCAACCTGACCAATCAGCGCGACCTCGGAGTGCAGGCTGGTCCGGATCAAATCGTCAACGGCTCGCATTTCTTTTGATAACACTGTTTTGACAAACTCGATCGACACGCGATGGCTCCGCCGGAATGGTTATTAATAATAAAAGAAGCCCCGCATCTTAGCAGAATTCCTCCAACCTGCGCTGCGCCGAGGTGGCAAAATGCAGTTAAGGTATTGACGCAAATGGATTTGCCGCGTAGTATCGCCGGCTCCCCGCATTTTGTTGCGGGTTTGATGCATTCGCGCTCGGCGTGGGTGCTTTGGGTGACTCTGAATTTATTGGAGCTTGTTATGTATGCAGTCGTAAAAACCGGTGGCAAGCAGTACAAAGTTGCTATCGGCGAAAAACTTAAAGTAGAACAGATTACTGCAGACATCGACAGCCAGATCGTACTGAATGAAGTATTGATGGTGGCAGACGGTGAATCGGTAACTATTGGCGCTCCGCTCGTTGCGGGTGCTTCGATCAAGGCCACCGTGGTTTCCCACGGCCGTGGCGAAAAGGTCCGCATTTTCAAAATGCGTCGACGCAAGCACTACCAAAAGCGCCAGGGCCATCGCCAGAACTACACCGAAATCCGCATTGACGAAATCGTCAAGTAATCACGAGGAGCTTTTGACATGGCACACAAAAAAGCTGGTGGTAGTTCCCGTAACGGTCGCGACTCCCACTCGAAACGTCTTGGTATCAAGGTTTACGGCGGCGAATTGATCAATGCCGGTTCCATCATCGTGCGTCAGCGCGGTACCGAGTTCCATCCTGGCGAAAACGTCGGCATGGGCAAGGACCATACCCTGTTTGCTCTGGTCGATGGCTATGTGAAATACACCATCAAGGGTTTGCAGAAGCGTCGTACCGTTGTGGTTTTGCCGTACGAAGGCGAAGTTATCGTCGCCGCTTAAGCGGGCCGAACTTTGTTATTCAAGCCCTGTCCTTGCGGATAGGGCTTTTTTATTCATGGTCTTGTATGCTGCCTGCATTGTGAGATCAACCTTGCTGCCCTGACGACGGAGAAGCAAATGAAATTTATCGACGAAGCCAGAATTGAAGTGATCGGCGGCAAGGGCGGCAATGGCTCGGCTAGCATGCGCCGCGAAAAATATATTCCCAAGGGTGGCCCGAATGGCGGCGATGGCGGTCGTGGTGGCAGTGTCTGGGTAGTGGCTGACCAGAATGTGAATACCTTGGTGGAATACCGCTTTGTGCGCAAGTACAAGGCGGAGGATGGCGAAGGTGGCCAGGGGCGTGATCGCTACGGCCATGGTGGCGAGGATATCGAACTGCGCATGCCGATCGGCACGGTTTTGATCGATGCTGACAGCGAAGAAATCGTGGCCGACCTGACTGTCGACGGTCAGCGCGAGTTGATCGCCAAAGGCGGTAAGGGTGGACTCGGCAACCTGCATTTTAAATCGTCGGTCAACCGCGCGCCAAAGCAGACTACGCCAGGTGAAGAAGGCGAGCGCCGCGAATTGCGCATGGAGCTGAAAGTATTGGCCGATGTTGGCTTGTTGGGCATGCCCAATGCCGGAAAATCGACCTTTATCCGTGCCGTCTCGGCTGCCAAGCCCAAAGTGGCCGATTACCCATTTACTACGCTGCACCCGAATCTGGGCGTGGTGCGTATCGATTCCAACCGCAGTTTTGTGATTGCCGATATTCCCGGCTTGATTGAAGGTGCCGCCGAGGGCGCAGGCTTGGGGCATCGCTTTCTCAAGCATTTGCAGCGTACCGGCATCCTCTTGCATTTGGTTGACATCGCCCCGTTTGATCCAGAAACGGATCCGGTGCGAGAAGCCAAGGCGATTGTAGAAGAATTACGTAAATATGATGATGATCTGCACAATAAGCCGCGTTGGTTGGTGCTTAACAAGCTGGATTTGATTCCAGAGGAAGAGCGTGCCGAGCGTGTGGCCGCTTTCCTGAAGGCTTATGGCTGGGAAGGAGTGAAGGAGCATGATCCTTATGCGCCATTTGATCCGATCGCGCCGCGTTATTTTACGATTGCCGGATTGACGGGCGAAGGCTGTCAGACGCTGACCTATGCGATCATGGATTACTTGGATGCAATGCGCACCAAAGCCTGGGAGGATGCCGAGCTTGCCAAGGCAGTGGCTGAAGCAGAGTTGGCCCGTGCTCGCGCGGAAGCATTGGACGATTCAGACTCGGACGTTTGAATTGGCGGATGATTGAAAAATCCCCAGTCATTGCTGGGGATTTTTTCTTTACAGGCGATAGGTTCAGATTTAGGGTTTGACGATCCACCAGACATTGCCGACCCCTTCCCCGGTTTTGTCGCCTGACTGCAGAACCCTTTCCTGCACAGGCACCAAGGAGCATGGCGGCAGCCAATGAAATATATAAAGAGCGCATAAATTGAATCCTTTCTTATTGTTGGGATACAAGCTCAGTATGTAATTCAATTTGTTGGTAATAAGTGCGATTCGCAATAAATCAGATGAGTGGTTCAGGCGCGTACTGATTATTGCTAACTGCGCCTGTCATTTCTTGGTTGGGAGGTGGGCGAGGTATTTCCTGGCACGGTATTGGTCGTGCTGGGTGATGCACGATAAAGTATCGAGGTCATGTGAAATGGTTGTCGCGCAGACCGGCTTCATCGTATGGTTCAAATAGAACAAGTCCAATACGGACGGACAGAGTCAAAATCTGGCCGTTATGCCTTCTGTGTTGATGTCTGCCACAGGCAAGAAATATTTGAACAAACTTCAGATAGACTTTCTCAGGAAGCGCGTCGGTGTTCCAACGAGTCAATTCCAAAAAACTAATTAGCGAGCCAACATGAAACAACTCTTTCATTTTTTTGCTCCGTGTCCGCGCGGACTTGAAGTCGTGTTGGCAAAGGAACTTGTCGCGCTCAAGGCTGATAATGTGCTGCCGACAGATGGCGGTGTGGCTTTTAGTGGCTCGATGTTGACGATGATGCAAGCGAACCTGCATTCACGCATAGCGAGTCGTGTTTTGTGGAAGTTGGTTGAAAAGGCGTATCGATCGGAAGATGACATTTTCCGTATGGCGCGCGATCTGGAGTGGCCGGAACTGTTTGCGGTTGAGAACACCATCAAGGTCAATGTCACCGCAGTCAAATCGCCATTGCGCAGCCCTGAATTCGTCGGACTCAAGGTGAAGGATGGAATTTGTGACCGCTTTCGTCTCAAGAGCGGTGCGCGACCCAGCGTCGATACGCGCGAACCGGATATGCGGATTCATGTTTTTCTGACTGATCGCATGGCTACGTTATATCTCGACACTTCAGGTGAAGCATTGTTTAAGCGTGGTTATCGGCAGGATGCGGGTGAGGCTCCGTTGCGCGAAAATCTTGCTGCGGGAATTTTGGGGCTCACCGGGTGGCAGCCGGAACAGGTCTTATATGATCCGATGTGCGGGTCGGGCACCTTCCTGATCGAGGCGGCGATGATCGCGCGGAAAATTGCCCCTGGTCTGCGTCGCTCGTTTGCTTTCCAGCAATTCAAGATGCATAGCGATGAGGCGTGGCAAAAACTGCGCAGTGAAGCCCGGGCATCAGAAAATAATGCAATGTTTGCGATTCATGGCAGCGATGTTTCCAGCACCGCATTGGCGCATGCGCTGGAAAATCTTGAAACTGCCGGCATCGCTGATACGGTCAGTCTCAAGCAGCTCAATGTCTTGGATGCCAAACCGATTGCTGATGCCGGCATCTGGCTCTGCAATCCACCCTATGGTGTGCGCCTGGACGAAAAGGAGAAGCTCGCATTGCTTTATCCGCAATGGGGTGATGTGCTAAAGCAACGGTTTGCCGGGTGGCATGCGTATTTCCTGACGGGTGATCTGGATTTGGCAAAAAAAATCGGATTAAAAGCGAGTAAACGAACGGTGCTGTTCAATGGGGCGCTGGAGTGCCGACTGTTTGAATATGAGCTACGTGCAGGGAGTATGCGGGGTGGCTAAAAAGTAGAATGCTGTAAGTTCAATGGGTTAGGTTGTTTATGTGATTTTTGTGGTGAGAAGAGGTTGACGAGTGTTTGGAGGGTGGGTATAGTTCGGCCTCTCTGCTGCAGACGCAGCGAAGTTTGAAGCGCGAAACTGGTGATTTTAAAAGGTTTTTAGCGATTCAGGCAACGATCTTTAACAGACTACAATCGAT
>JARLJJ010000456.1 GCA_031291275.1 Formivibrio sp. | reverse complement strand
GCGCCTGCGCGGCGGAGGCGGTCAGCATTGCTCCCTTGCCGCCGCGACTGGTGCCGCAAAGCAAGCTGGGGTTGGGGCTGGCGGTTTACCTGCTGCTGAGCCGCTTTGACGACCACATCGCTTATTACACGTTGGAACGGATTTTTCGCGAGCGCCATGGGGTCATCATCCCGCGCCAGCAAATGGTGCAGTGGGTCGAGAAGATCGCCTTTCTGCTGCTGGCCATTTACCACGGTATCTGGGAGGAACTCCAAGCCACCGGCTATCTGCAAATTGATGAAACGCCCGTCAAGGTGCTCGATCCGGAGGTCAAAGGCAAAGCGGCCACGGGTTACCTGTGGTTTTACTCCCACCCCCGGGGCGATGTCTTCCTGGAGTTCTGCCCGGGTCGGGGTCGGGAAGGTCCCGAGACCCGCTTGGCTCACTTCCAAGGCACCATCCAAACCGATGCCTATGCCGTCTACGATTCGCTGCGGCGGCAACGGCCAACCGCGCTCAAGCGCCTCGGTTGTCTGGCGCATATTCGTAGACGATGGTATAAAGCGGCCGAAGAATCGTGTGCCGAGGCGATCTGGTTCATCGGGCAAATTCGGCAACTCTACCGCATTGAGGATGAGACGCGCGACCTGACTCACAGGGACCGCAAAACCGTGCGCCGGCAAAAGGCGCCGGCATTGTGGCGCGCCATGAAGCACCGGGCGCTGGAACTGAAGGCTAACCCGCGCTTCCTGCCCCAGAGCAGTCTGGGCAAGGCGGTCAACTACTTCCTCAAGGAATACACGGCGGTGGCTGGGTATTTGCGCGACGGTCAATTTCAGATCGATAATAACAACGTCGAAAACGACGTGAGACCCTCGGTCGTCGGGCGCAAGCGCTGGCTCTTCATCGGCCATCCCGACGCCGGTTGGCGCAGCGCAGTGATCTACACCATCATTCAAAGTTGCCGCCGCCGCGGCATCAATCCGCAGGAATATTTGACCGATGTGCTCGGCCGCTTGCCCGCCATGAAAAACCACGAGGTCAAAAACGTGCTGCCCAGTCGCTGGCAGCCCAGTGGCTCCGGCGCCGCTTCACCAGCTACCGCGTAGCCCGCTTGACGCTTACCGTTCTTGTCCATTGTGAGCGCGGTTTTCGCCGCGTGACGCTCCCACCTTTGGAGGCTGACGGCACCATTTCCAAATGGTTCAGCCTGTGGCGGAAACTATTTGTGCTGTGACGTTATGTAATTTTTAGCAGTCTGCGCAATTGTTTGGCATCCGTATCTGGGTGCATTCCGAGTTTTGCCATCACCCAGCCATCTCGTTTTTCTCCTTTCATCCCATTCAGTTTCGCTTCAGCCCAATACTTTTTGGCTGCTTCCGCTTGTTTCCTGCGCTCTTTTTGGTTCGCACTAAGTTTTAATCCTTGTTTGGGAACGTGACGCGAACGGTGTAATCGCGTGATTGCCTGCCATCGTAAATCGCGATTACAATCGAAGCTCCAATAGCGCGGAATGACAATCATCGTTCCATAGGGGGTGACGTTGACGCTTAATTTTTGCAGAAGAGGCTTGTCATTTTCCATGCCGTAAAGCGTCCATTTGTGGCAGAAGGCGTCGAAGACGTTCAGAAAATGGTCAGCTTTCGTTTTCCAGCAAAAATCCCAATCGAGCGGACGAAAATTACGCTCGGAAACCATTCGGCGTCGAATCACCCCGGTGTCACTTTGGTGTTTCTTCACATCGAAATGACTTTTGATACGATTCCAATCATCGCGAAAACCGGGATTCTCTTTGACCAGATCCTCTTTGAAGTCAAATTTGTGTTGGGCTTTGATGAGCGATTCATAGTTGCCACCTTTGACGTCGTGTTCGTGGGCACAAATTGAATCGCATGTTTTTACAT
>JARLJJ010000455.1 GCA_031291275.1 Formivibrio sp. | reverse complement strand
TTCCTGCGCGTATGCCTGGTGTCACTGGAGACGGCTGCCGAGAAACACTGGCACGAGATCGAAGTGCTGATCTCTGACAACGACAGTACCGACGACACCCGTGAGGTGGTGGCCGAGTTTCAGCAGCGATTCCCCATACTCTATTTCAAGAACGAAACCAACATCGGCGGCGAGCCGAACTTTTTTGCCGCCGGGACGCGCGCCACGGCCGATCATGTATGGATCTTCGGAGACGATGACGTCTTCGGCCCGGATGCTATCACCGCAATCCTGTCCTACATACACAGGAGTTACGATCTGATTGTGGTGAATTTCTCCGACTGGTCGCGGCAGATGGACGTGCAACTGAAGCCGAGCTATCTTCCCTGGCCGGAGAGCAGGACATTCGACGATTCGAACGAGGTACTGGGCACCTTCCGCATGCATCTGGGCTACATCTCCAGTATCGTGGTGCGCAAATCGATTCTGCTGGCCGTGCCGGAGAGTGACTACGCGCGCTTTATTCCCTATGGCTTTCCCCATCCCTACTCGATTTATTGTGGTCTGCTGGCGGGTTGCCTCGTAGCCTACGATGCCCGTCCGCTGTTCCAGCGCCGCGCCGATAACTGTGTGCACTTCCAGGGGTCGGAGTGGCTGACCAACTGGCTGCGCGTCTTCCTGTTGGGCACAGCGCAGATCTTTGAGGCGTTGGGAGAGAAGGGATATAGCGCTGCAGCCGTGCGCAAGGCCAAGGACCGGACCGTGAGCGAGCATCGCGGCGGCATCCTGGTTCCGGAGATCGGCTCCATTGATCGTCGCAAGCTCTTTGCTCAGATGTGGCCGCATTATCGATTCTGTCCCCACTTCTGGCTCTTCTGGGTGCCCGCACTGGTTTTGCCCAAAAGGCTGCTGCGTGGTGCACACAAAATGGTACGGGCGAAAAATGCCCAGCTAGCTTGCGGATCAAAACCTTGATGATGTTGAGAGGGCCATCGAGGAGATTCGAGAGCGTCATTTGCGTGGTTTCCCAGGACTCTGAACGGTTTGGCAACTGATCAAAATGGCGAATTCCTCAACTATTGCAAACGCCTGCGGTTTGAAGAAGATAACCATTTCGATAGCGACTCAAATGCCTTAAAATGCGTTTCAGACGTGAGATATGCAGAGAGCCGAAGCAGTAACCCTGTCCAGGCCGTCAAGTGCCAAAGCAATTTGTGGTTCAATGTAGAGTGAAAAACACCATGTCAACAGTGACGCACCCGTGCAAAAGCTTGATGGGCAGACGTGGCTTTCTGCAAAAGGCGGCGGCGTTGGCGGCGGGTTCGGCCTTCGGTTCCTCCCTTGTGAGCTGCGCCCGTCTCGAGCCGGGGATTTCCATACCGTGCCTTGGCCCAGCCGAGCCGCCGGAGCCGGTTCCGGGAATGAGTTATATTCGGGCGTCTGAGATCGGCTGTGCTCTCGACTGTGATCTGCGAGACGGAAGTAACAAGTACAAGGGCGGGTCTGCCACAGACGATGGACCGCGCATCAATACGGCGATGGCTGGCGCGACGGCAGCCAACCCGATCACGCTGATCATCGATGGAAGTGCGCTGATCTCGGGGCTGTTCCTTCCGGCAGGCGGAAATTGGGCCATCGCAGGGCTGGGTTGCGGCACGGGATTCTTCGTAAAGACCGGCACCAATAACGATGGCATTCATAACGGATCAAGCCAGGTTGTGTCGAATAATCCAGGGCGGCCGGCGCCAACGGTTCGTGGAATGAACGTCAGTCTCAGCAACTTTACGCTGAACGGCAACGGGGCAAACGGTTTTGACGGGGATTCGACAAGCGGAATACGGCAGGGGAACAAGGTTGCCTGGTTCTTTGGCATCAACCTGATCAACCTTGACAACATCACGATCGAAAACCTTGTTCTAGTGAATACGCCCACCTACCATATCCGATTCTGCAACGTCGGCGCCGTTACGGTATCCGGATGCGTAATGCAGGGCATCGGCGCTAACACTGATGGGTTGCATTTCGACGGTCCGGCAAACGACATTCTGATTTCGGACTGTAGCTTTTCGATGGGTGACGATTCGATTGCCTTGAACTGCCCGGAGGGCTATAGCGGCAACATTTCTCGCGTCACTGTGACTAATTGCACCTTCAATAGCTTGTCGCTGATGCGGCTTTATACTACAACCGGCGGCCTCCAATTCACGATCGATACGGTGAGTGTGAGCAAATGTACCGGAACCTTAACAGAGACAGCATTTTTTATTGGCCTGTTTGGTGGCAGTCTTCCGAACTCGGTCACGAGTTTAACCATTTCAGATTGCAACCTGACGGCCCCTGTCTTGCTCGGAGTTACCGAATGCTTCGGGTCTGTCGTGCTCTCGAATATTACCTTTACTCCAATCAAAACAAATTGGATTGCCAGCGAGCCGAACCATGTCTCCGCTCTACTTCGGTCCCCACCTGCCTTTGCAGGCCAGACCTTTATCGGATCGAGCCTCATACTTCAGAATTGTCAGATTTTGCGAAATCGCAATATGGACGTTGCCGGCCTGATCCTTGAAAACAACTCGGTGATCAATTACTTGGAGATCGATGGGTTTTCCTTGCAGAATTCCGGATCATACGCGCAAGTGCCATTCTTGATCGATATCGAGAAGGGATCGATCGGTCAGCTCGCTATCAATTCCATGCAAAGCCAGAACATTGTGGCTCCTGTCTCGATTGATGGTTTTTCAAGAGTCGGGTCGGTTTCCGGTACAGGTGTGCTGGCAACTGGGTGGGAGTTTCCCGATGCGGTAATGGCAAACGGAGTGCCGTATATCTCGGCTACTACCGGTTTGCCATCGATCAAAATCAACGGCGTGGTTGAGCTGTATCCAAAGTAGGACCTGGCCAGAATCTTGCGTGAACTGTTCACCCTGGTGGTGTAAGCATCACGCTCCCCCTGCACTATCCTCTGCGGAGCATAGGCCGCCATGCTGCGACCGTTCTTTCCGCCTTTTCAAGGAGAAGGCGTGCAAGATTGGATATCGAAAAGCAAGACCATCCGGCGCATGCTCTGCCGCGCGCCAGCAGGATAGTTTCCCGAGTTTTCTATAATTCGGAAGTTAGAGACAAAAAGCTACGGGGATAAGAGCACCATGCTAATATTTTGGCCGGAGGGAAGGCATGCTAATTGTGTTGCGAGCGACCGTTACCGGGATTTTGAGGCGATTTGTTCCAAGGCTTTGGATGGAATTCAAGCTGCGCTTCATGAAAGACCACTTCGAAGCGGAGCTTTGGCTGCTTCCCCTGCTGTGCGATAAGAACAAAATATCCGTCGATGTGGGCGCGCACATGGGCAATTACTCCTATTACATGGCCCGGTTTTGCCGCGCAGTGATCAGCTTTGAGCCGAACGACGGACACTGGACAATTCTGCGTCGCCTGCTGGGGTCGGACCTGCATCTCGAGAAAGTGGCTTTGTCGGAGAAAGTCGGCAGCGCAACGCTGCGCATCGATACCGGCACCGCGACCATCGAAAACAAGAACCTGCTTCAATCGGTTGCGAACCGGAAAGTAGTGGTTCAGACCCGGGATGTGACGACGAGGACCCTCGATAGTTTTGGGTTCAGCGATGTCTTGGTGATCAAAATCGATGTGGAAGGACACGAAGAGGCGGTGATCAGTGGTGCACTGGAGACGATTCGACGCAATTGGCCGGTCTTGATCATCGAAACGGAGAATCGTCACAACGCGGGCGCGCCGCAGCGTTTGGAGCGCACCCTGGCCGCGCTGGGTTACCACGCATGCTACGTCAAGGATCGCGATGTTTTGCCGTTCAATACTTTGCGTGCGGAAGATACCGATCCGCGCAACATTGGAAGTTCCGAACGGCACTGTATCAATAATTTTCTCTTCCTACCCCCCTCAATAGGGCTTCCTTTTGGAAAGGATACAGCGTCAGTTGTCGCGAGAGGCACTGCCCATGGAAGCTTCCGTGCAAGTCTGAGCAGGGGAAACCCTTGCAGTACGGACGGCTGGATCGCGTCTGGGCTTGCCGGATGGTCCATGGTTCAACGGGGATTGGAACAAGTGGGTGGACGCTAAGGAGAGATGCACCTATCTCGGGAGGTGTGAGCAAGGTTGGAGGTCGGCAAATTCATAGAGCAGTTCGGAGAAGACGTCGGGAATTTAACTGCATTTGATGCGCGCAGGCCAAGCGCATCTGATCTCGGAGATCCATTTTGAAGCTTTCCATCTGCATTCCTACATATAATCGTGCCGCGCTGTTGCGTGAAACCCTTCTCTGCCTGCTTGCGCAGATGGAAGAAGAGGTGGAAATCGTGATCAGCGACAATGCCTCGACCGACGGTACGGATGCCATGGTGGCCGCATTGCAGCAGGAATATCCCCTTATTCGCTATTACCGCTGGCCGCAGAACCTGGGTGCCGACCGCAACTATTTGCGCTCAGTTGATGCCGCGCAAGGGGAGTATTGCTGGCTCTTTGGCAGCGACGATCTGGTTGAGCCGGGCACAGTTCGGCAGGTGATGGTGATGTTGCACTACGCTTGCGATATTTATCTTTTCAATCGCACGGAATGGCACCTGGACAAGGGCAAAAAGGTGCCCAACTATTGGCTGGGGAAACGAACGCGCACACAGACCTTCGACTTCGGCGAGGTGGGGGGCATCCATCGCTATCTCGGGTCCGCCACCTCGGTGGGCGCCCTGTTCAGTTATCTCAGCTCGATTGTGGTGCGTCGTTCCGCCTGGTTCTCTATTCCGTATGACGAGAGCTACACCGGTACTGCCTACTCTCACGCTTATATCCTTTTGTCGATCGTGGCAGGCGGCTGCCGACTGGGCTATGACCGGCGCCAACTGGTGATTGCCCGGTTGGGCGACGATTCGTTTGCGCAGAACGGGCTAATGCGGCGCATCCTGCTGGACCTGGACGGTTACGGCAAGCTGCGCGATGACGTCTTTCGCCACGACGACACAACCAGACGAGACATTGACCAGGTGCTGCGGCGCGAGTACAAATGGTGGCGGCTGGCCAGCAAGCGCTCCTTTCTGAACCACGAGGAATGGAGGGTCGTCCGTGACGCGTTGCAGCGCGTCGGTTATTCCCCCGGCATTCTCGCCTGCGCCGGAATGCTTGGCAATTCACGCTGGTTCATCCGGATGTTAAGATGGGCCAAGAACTGCTGGTTATGCCGAGTTTCAGACTCAAGCCCCAGCCCCCATCTGGACGTCCGCTGCAACAGTCGTGAACACTAAGGCTTACCGCATCGCGCCCCCCTCGTTGTAGAACGGCGCAGATTGGACTTGCAACACTTTGGATTTTGCCTCATGAATGGACCGCCTCAATGTCATGTAGGCCGGATAAGGCCTGATCGCGTTTGGTTGTTGCTGCTCATCCTGCCCATGACCTTCCGCACCTTTACCTACTTCCCGGTGCTCAAGAATTTGCAGGAAGTGTGGAATGTTCTGAGCTTACTTTATTTGCTGCTGATCTATCCAGGATGGTTTTCGCGCAGGCTCAAAATCACCTCGGCCTTCGAGTGGTACATGATTTGTCTGGTTATTCTGACTCCTCTTTTATCAGCGCTGGAAGCCTGGCGGGAATTCGGCCAGCCCTGGCTCTACGGATTGTTGGCGCAGCGCAGTGTGGCTCTCATTGCGTCAGTGCTCTTTCTGTCTCGTGCTCTGCGCGAAAAATGGATCACCTTGCGAGAATTAGAAAGATCCATGCTCGTCTTGGTCTGGGGGACCGCGGTGCTCTATGTAGCCATGAAGGTAGTCCTTAATCCTGCCGATTTCTCCAGTTATCCCGGATTTACCTTGGAAGGCGAAGAATTTGCCTTCCAAGGATATTTCATCTTTTTTGGAATGATCTACTACGCTTTTATCGCCCTGCGTAGGCAGCAGCCGAAATATTACGCTCTGGCGCTGGTGCTCTTCACCTGTGGACTGCAAAAGAAAGGTATGCGTCAGGGCCTCGTGTTTCTGTTGCTAACCTTTTTCTTCTTCGCCTATCGTTGGCTGGACAGAGGTAGATTTCTGCGATTGCTACCCAAGGCGCTGCTGACTCTTACGGTGCTGATCGGAGCAGTGTTTGTTCTTTCCCCTAGCAGCATCGGCGATATTGCGGGCAAATTCCACGATGCTTATACGGTGATCTTTATCGGCGAGAACGTGGATGACCCATCGGCCAATGCGCGCATCGGCGAAAGCGTGATCGCCTTGACGGGCTTTGTCAAGCACCCGTTGCTGGGAAACGGTAGGATCAGCGTCCAATGGCAGGGCGGTGGCAACTCCGTATTGGGCGATTACTTCGATGCCAACGACGTAGGGTTGCTGGGCATGTTCTACTCCTTGGGGATCGTCGGTGTCATGCTGTTCTCCGGGCAATTCTTCTTTGCTTATTTCGCGCTGCGCAAGATCCCTGGTGATTATTATTCACCGCTGCTGGACGCGGTGAAGGCCGTGCTTTTCATTTTCGGGCTCAACTCTGTCAGCAACGGTGCCTTTGTTCCTGACGTCACCATTTTGTTGATCTTTATTCTTCTACTGCGCGCCATGAGGGAGGCTGCAGTCCAATATAAAGCGCTGCCGCTCGGGGGGCAGGTAGCCTGAGACTGCTGCCGCGCTTTCATCCGCGCACGCCTGCCACGATTTGCTGCAGAAATTGCTGGGTCGCCGCGCCGATCTTCTCCCAGTCGCGTTCACTCTCCACATGCTTTTGACCGATGGCACCGATCATGTCCAACTGGGGGCGTTGTTCGATCGCGTGCTCCAGCGCGGCTGCCAGTGAATCTACATTGTCGCTGGCAAAGGTCAGGCCGGCCTGGCCTTTGGCGATCGTTTCCACCAACGGTGGCAGATCGCTGACCAGTACCGCCACGCCCAAGGTCATTGCCATGATGGTAACCCCACTTTCATAACAGATGCGATAGGGAATAACCACTAGGTCCGCCGCGCGATAATAGGCCACCGCTTCTTCGTCTGGCACAAACCGGGCGTCCATCCCGATAAAGCCGTTTGGATCGTGGGCTTGCACTAGCCCGGCATAATATGCCTGCTGATCGGGCTTCATTTTGCCGGCAATGATTAGCCGCCAATCGTCGCGCCCCCGCAGTCGGCCACAGGCCTTGATCAGCAGATCCAGACCTTTCTCCAGGCGCGAATTGCCGAAGAAGAGAAAAGTACAGGGCTCTTCGGGCAGTCTCAGAAAGCTTCGCGCCTCGGCGCGTGTAGGTATATGGGCAAAGCTTTTTCCGTAGTGGCCGTGGGGAATGATAGCGACAGGCTTGTTGATCTTGCCTTCGACAGAGAGGAGGGCATCCAGACAGAATTGGCTGTGCAGAATATAGCCCGACGCGCCAGCCAGCGTAAGGCAGCGCGACAGCCGATGGCCCTTCTTGCCATAGCGCTCCACGTCGTGAATGGTCAGCATAGTTTTCATTCCCAACAGCCGGGCCAACCACACCGAGGCTGCATCACGGGCATCGAAGTTGAAGATGTGCAGGCTGACCACCAGCGCTCTGTTGAGGCGGGCCGAGAACATCGCTTTCACCAAGCCCTGTGCAAAGCGCCAACCGCGGACCAGTGTCGACTCGGGGCCATAGAGATGGGCGAAGGATACCACTGGCTCATACTTCTCTTGCCCGCTCACACCAGTCAGTTCGGTCACGTAAACAAGAACGCGCGTACCCTGTGCGGCCAGAGCGTTAGCCAGCGCTTCCACATAATAGTGAAAGCCCCCATGCTTGCCGAGAGGGTCCACAATCGCCACGGTCATAGGAGGCATTGAAGCGGAGCCTCTAGCCGCGGAAGATTGTCGGCCACAGGTTTCATCGTCGCGCTGCAAATCAATTGCCATAAACGTTTGATCCTTTGAGTGCTCTAAAGTTGAGCGCTCTGAAACATAAGCAATAGAGTTCAACCTTTGCTGGCCTGCATTCTAAACGATGAACGTACCAGCAGCTCAAGAAGCTTCTGCAGATGGCGTAGTTGCATGGATCGGGCGAAGGCCGAGCATCTCTCTTCTCAGCAGATTTACGCAGCGATGTTGAGCCGGCGAACGGAGTCCGGGCGTCCTGCGTCCAGCGTGCGGTTTAGGACGGCAACGCCGACAGCCGCTTCGGCCTGCTGACCGAAGAAGCTGCGCGCTCGCAGGCATGGACCGATGATGGCCTTGAATCGACCCATTGCGGTTTCAACCAGAGCGCGTTGGCCCTAGTCGGTTTCTTTCTGTCGGGCCAAGCCATCCGTCGTGCCTCATTCAAAAGCGTCAAGGATCTGATCACCAAAATCGACCATTTCGTCCAGCACCACAACCGCAACGCAAAACCCTTCGCTTGGACCGCCATCGCTGACTCCATCTTCGAAAAACTCTCCAGACTATGTTCACGAATTTATGGGATAGGACATTAGAGCTGCACGAACTGAGAACAAAGCTCCATTAGGTGCGGGTAATCTGAAATCCGTTCTCCGGTCTCATGGGTCACCAGCGGGCCTACCCCAAGTGAAGAGAGTTGTTTGAACAGAGGTGCGGGTTGTTCCTTTGCCCGTTCGAGGAAATCATCTAGGAGAGACTCTATGTATTTGGAATCCTCTGACTGGACGACTGAGCGCCAATCTGGGCGGACAAGAAATCGCAGTCGTTCGTTCTCACCTTCAGAGACAAACAAGATTATGGGCGATGTCTCGCCCGAACTTTGCGCCCTGTATTCCAGGGCGGAGAACCTCGCAATGTGGAAGTCGCTCATTTGCCGGATTACCCGAGTCCGTCTCAACCCTTCCTCTGACGGCATCTGAAATCGTTTCGATCACGTCCTGGATGAGCGAACGCTCTGCGAGTCTTTGAAGACAACGTTCAACTCTACCGAGAGCCGACTTCTGTTTCCAGTCTGAAGGGATCGCTTCTATTCGTTCCCAGAGTCCATCTGTATCCAAGGCACGCAGATCGTTCTGGATACTCAATGGTGATGATACTTCGACGTAGATGCGCGAATCAAGGTAACGAGATGCACGAAAGTGCTTCTTACTGTCCGCTTTGGGACCACCGAAGAAATGTCCGAAATCGACAAAATGGGTATCTAGCCAGCCTTCAGCGTCTTCGACGAAAATGGCTTGCCGGTGGTCGACGTGCTCGGCACAGACATCAATCAGCCATGCCAACCAAAAGTCGGCTCTGTTGCGGACTCGGCTGAAACTGAAACTTGGCAGAATTTCAAGGAGTCGCTTGTCGCCCTCGCCGAGGTAGCGGGAGCCAAAGCACAAGCCCGATGCTGGCCGAAGACGTCCTTCTGGGGTCTGCATCCAGCAGCCGGGATTCTTATCCAAGAAGTCCTCGGAGACCACCAGCGGTCTTCACTCAGGAGCAGGAAGTCCACAAGCGCTGTAAAGCTCACCTCCCGCGCACTCATTGAAGAGTAGATTCGGTCCCTGAAGATTGTTGGCGAACTTGACCACATAGGTGTGGCCGTCGCTTGCTTGAGCCAGAATAGGCTGCGAACCACCGCGCAATTCACGAATATATTGCGTTACGAAGACGAAGTCTTTCCCCAAGGCTGACATCGAAAAAGTGTCGCGGTGAGCAGTCGTGACGGATGGTTCGTGGGCGCGAAGAGCTTCACGGTAAACCCCTATTATGCTCACACGCTGGCAACACAGATCGAGCAGGTTGAAAACTTATTGATCCGGTCCAGAAGAATTGCTACGCGGCGGCATAACATACGTCTTTCTGTCCGAAGTAGTTTTCAACCCTGCCGGGTTGCTTCTGGATGCTGCGCAGAGCCCCTATCGCAGTGCGCGTGAGAGCGATCTTATTTCT
>JARLJJ010000454.1 GCA_031291275.1 Formivibrio sp. | reverse complement strand
CCTGCCTTGTCTGTGATGCCGTACTGCCAGATGATGGCCTTGGTTTGCCTGTCCAGAACCAATACCCGATGGCGATAGTCATCGTTCAGGATCACATCACCATTGGGCAACTCAAGGGCCAGGGACGGATGATCCAGCATTCCCTCCCCGTTCTTGACGAAGTATTCCCAGCTGATCTTGTGAGACTTCGGGTCAAAAATGACAACGCGCCCTGGCTTTGAAAAATCTGCAACGATGACCTCACCATCCTTTGTCGGATAGGCGTCTGAGGGGTATCGCACATGGGGTGCTGGGACCGACCAGATCAACTTGCCGTCACGCGACACCCGCGAAATCATGGAGCCACGTATCTCAGTGATCATCACATCCCCGTTGTCCAGCGGGGTAGACCCATTGGGCAGGTCCAGAAAACGAGGCGGGTCATGGCGACACTTACCGGGTTGCCCCCACTGGTCAATGACCTTGTTTGTTTTCGAATCGATGAATTGAATGCGGCAGTTGCGAATATCGGCAGTCAGGATGGTTCCGTCAGCCAGCAAGTGCGCGTCATCGGGATAGTTGAAGAGTCCAGGCCCTGAGCCGCGTGTATCGGAGGCCCCATACGTCCATTCCAGCGCACGCCTGTCGTAGTCGATGATGTGGATATCGTAGTTATCTTCTTCATTGACCATCAACTTCTTGCCGTCGGGCGAAAAGAAGACATCGTCGTTGCCGCGATAGACCTTGAGGTTCGGTGAAGCAAATTCCCAGATGACTTGTTTGTTGGGTGCAACTTCAATCAACCGGTTGTTTCTGCGGTCAGCGATGACGATGGGGTAGGGAAGCGGCTTGCCCCAGGACGCCACCGGCTTTTCTCGACTTCCTGTGACGGGTGGGATATCTGGCAGTTTGACACCACTGGAGACGATCCCCGCACCAATCATCTCGGGGGTAACTTTGACTGCTTTGCCGGTTTGTCCGGCATCCTTTGGTGATGTCCCCGTATCACCACCATAAGTGGCGCCACTTAGAACAATCAGAGACACAGCAATTGCAAGCTGCGCGCGTTTCATGATCAGCATTTCATACCTTTATATATTGGCCCATCGCCATGGGAACGGAAATGGGTGCCAAGGGTACAAGAACGCCAACTGAGTAAATTGATGCGCATCAAGCAAGCGCTTGAAACTT
>JARLJJ010000453.1 GCA_031291275.1 Formivibrio sp. | reverse complement strand
GCCGAATTTCCTCGCTGTCAATAAGGTTTATGATCGCTCTCGAAAACTCGTCTGCAGATCGAGGCAAGGCAAGACCGGCGCCGCACCTTGATAATTGTGCTGCGTAGTTGAGTGTCTCACTGACCACCACGGGAACGCCGCACGCCATCGCCTCAAAAACAGAAAAGCCGAAATTCTCCGCATGCGACGGAAGTACATACACATCCGCATCGGTGAAAGCTTCCAGCCGCATTTCCGGACCTGCTGCGCCTGGCAATACCGTTTGAGACTCAATACCGTTTTCCTTGATCCATTGCAGAACCTCTTTTCTGAACGATTGAGGGTCCCAGGGACCCACAATCGCAAGCCTGGCATCGGGCCTCTCGGCAATAACCTGTTGCATCGCTTTGATCAGCAGGTCTAGCCCCTTTTTAGCATGTAGCCGCGCAAGAAACAGAACCAAAGGCCCGGTGTGACCATTCATGAAACGCTCGCGGAAGCGCCCTCTTGGAGGTAACACCTGAAATTCTTCCGCATTGAAGCCGTCCGGAACTATAACGGAAGGAGTACGAAATCCCAAGGCCGCCGCTTCTTCTCGCTCCCCCTCTGCGCTATAGAAAATCACCGAAGCATTAGCAAGGATTCTATTTGCAAATAGTGCGTTGTACACCCGTTTCTTGCGCACGCTGATTTGTCGCTGGAAAGGCGCCAGAACTCCGTGGGGCCAGATTCCGTAAGGCTTTCGGTAAATTCGAGCTAGAAAATACCCGGCAAGTACGGGGAAGGAATAAAGCGAGTGAAGCGTTATAAAGTCAGCCCTTCGTACCAGCCCGCTAAAACGCCAGAGGATAGTTGGACAAAACCTCCAGTGCGACCAGGACCTGATAGAAATAACGCCGAACGTTCCGTCTCCCTCCTTCCGCGCCAGAGCAGTCTTGGAATCGGGAACGACGAACTTTTCTTTGCCTGGAATCACCCGGCCACCCATGAGCAAAACAACAGAATGTCCGCACGCAGCTGTACTGCTGAGAATCGTGGGGATACTAACAATCCCGGGGCTGTCGCCTCTTGCGCCTTCAGCAAATCCTACGATTTTCACTCGAAAACTACCATCCTGTCCTTGACAAATCCATAGCACCGAGCCTGGAATGCACACCCTTGCGCTACGAATAGGCGATCACGTACTTATAGCTCATCTGAACTTACTGAGAGATGCTCTAACTTATGAAGTGCTGAGTTAATCCATAAACCAGTCTCGCGTGTGAAATACTTGCGATCTCGAGATACCAGATTCGCACTTCGGCGAAGGTGCAAATGTGCTATGAATTTGCACCTTTGCCTCCTGATTCATTGAGGAAAATGCACCAACAACACTTTGCCTTCAAAGGCGGGGCCGATGGGTCTCACCTCCGCATGGATGGCAGTCAGGGCCTGTGCCATCCAATCTAAATCTGCATCAACGTCCACGAAGACATGATCGCCTGTCTGCATGGTAAGCGCCTCGTACGGCAAGATCGTGAATTGCGTGAAGTTGCGCATATGGATAGCCGTGAGATAAGTCGTGTCTATAGATTTCCAGCGGAGCTCCTGATCTTTGGAATAAACGAGAACCATGCGCGAACGAACATCGGGGTCGGGTTCGTAGTAACTCGCAAAGGCAAATGCATAGTTGTTTTGGAAGTATAGCCGTTTGTCCTGGACTGCCGTAAGCGCGGTCTTCGTATCCGGTGTCAGTATCAAGGTGGACAGGCGCTCGTGAGCCACGCTTCGTTCTACAAGTATGTGACCGACGCCTGTGGCGACGATCATTACGAACAGTGCAACAAGAATAATACGTCCGGCGTGATCGCTCTTAAATTGTGAGAACAGTCCGACTGCGACTAGTGCTGACATTCCAACGATCAGGCCGAAACAGTAGTGTGGCTCAAGACTGTGCGAAGTGAAGCGAGCCAACGGGTAGCCAAAGAACGGCAGCGCGGCAAGAGCAATGAGAAAAACCAGTTCAGCTTCCGGAATCTGGAGATCTTTCTCGCGTAGTTGGCGCAAGCAGGCGAAGAAAGAAACGCCAATAACTACCACGACTACCGCGAAGATTGACAAATTTGCGAAGACTGACAAGCTAAAGCCGCTAGCGGGCTGAATAGCGGGATGGTTCGATAGTACCCAGGCATATGCTCTGACAATCGCATATGGCTTAAGGCGGTCAAAGCCGGAATAATAATGGTTGCGGAATTCTGCAGCTGCCCCCATGAATGGCAGGACAAATAGGATAGCCGCCGTGCCTGCGCTCATGGAGGCAACAACTGGAAGATCAAACCGTCGCCGCCGGAGGCTTCGATAGAGTTCCGCGGAGTAAAGCGGCACAAGTATCAGCACTCCATAGTAGTGTGTATTGAGCGCTAGGGCAATGACTAGAGTCAAAGTCACAAGTGCAATTGTTCGTTTTGTCTTACGACGCGTCGCCGTCTGCCAACTGACCATTGCAAGACTGAAGAGTCCCAACATCAAACCGTATGGGCGGCCAACCATCGAGCATTGCAGGGCGCAGGCGAGAACAGGAAACGCAAGAGCAAAAATCGCTGCTTGCTCAGAGGCGACGCGGCGAACAAAGATGAACAGGCAAATTTGCATCAGGAGAACGCCGAAAAGCGAGGGCAGTCTGATTGCAAATGCATTTGCGCCGAAGATGCGAATGGCCGTGTGCGCAATCGCGTGATAGACGAGCGGATCAAGTGAGATAGGATAAGTACGCTGAATGTCAAAGACTTGGCCAATGCTGGGAACGCTGTCGGTCCAGAGCACTAAGAACTCATCGGTCGTCAACAGCGTGTAGCGGGACCAAACGAGCGAAACGGCGGTGGTAAGCAGGAGAAATACGATCGCCAGCGGCGGGAGACTTGCGACAACAAAACGACGCTCCTTAACGTCGATTGCTTGGCCGTCAGGAATAGTTGAACAGACCATAGTGTATAAGCGAACCACCCTTTCGCCAAAGATATTAGAAATGCAGTAGGTGAAGAGAGCGTGTCAGTCAGCGATACGTCTGTGGCAAAATTGGAAGAACCTGAACTTGCGGAAGTGTTGGCATGAAAAACCCCTCCAATTGAGGTATGCGAATGACCAGCAGGAGGCACATGACCAAAGCGGTGGTCACGAACGATATCATCAGTAGCGGTTCACGATAAAGCTTTTCGGGGTTCTGGACAGCGCTGCCAGATTTGAAAGCGAGCTTCAAATAAATCGCCATGGTGAGGGTGACAAGCGGAAAACCAAGAATAAGCTCCATTCGGTAGCGAATAATGAACGCGCCCAGAAATAGCATCCCTGTAGCGGCGTAAAACATAACAGAGACTAAGAGATTTTCCCGCGTGTAGTATTTGAAGGAGGCTCGGTAGGATGCCGCAGTGGCCCTATCTCCTATCTCATGGAGTTCGCTGAACCGCTTGAGCGCCATAAAGTAGCAGCCGATCATCCAGTATGCAATGAGCAGTGACACCGGAGGAACAAGAACGGTCGTAACTGCATACCACCCCAGCAACATGCGCAGAGGGTTGTTGATTGATTCGGTTAGAACATCCAGATAGGGCACATCTTTGGTCCGGACTGGGGGGAAATTATACAGACATCCCATAAGCCAAAGTGCGAGTGCCGTCAAGGCAAATGGGCGCGAAACTTGAAGACTGATCGCCATTCCAGCAGCGAACATCAACAACCACTGTGCATAAGCGGCGCCGATGTGCACCAGGCCGCAAGCGGCGGGACGGTTGCGCTTGACCGGATGCAAACGGTCGAATGGGGCGTCGAGCACTTCATTGATCACGTAGTTACTGCATGCAACAAGTGTGATCGAGATGAAGGCAAGAACTAACTTGAAAATCAGCTGAGAATTGAAAAGACTAGGGCACACGCTCAGCGGAACAATGACCCCAGGCAAAACGAAAAGGTTCTTGATCGAATGATCAAGTCTGGCGATCGCAAGGTGCGCTTTTACCACGGATTTCCATTTTGTGTTCATGACTTTGTGTCCTTATACAAACAGTCATCGCCTGCCGGGTCCGTTCTTAGTATCCGCTTTTATTCCAAACCGCTAAGCGTTTCGGGCAGCAAATTTGCCGCGACCAAAAGGCCACACGTTAGCCCGTTTCGACGCGATCTCGTGAACACGAACCCTTATCCTTCGCTCAGATCCAGATTGGCTCGCTTGGCCGCCTGGCTAACAAAAGCAAGGCCTGCATACGGCGCTGTCTTGGTAACTCTATCTCCCAAGAAGCCGAAATCTCAGACCACGCAATCTGCGTTACGGCCTGGGCTCAGATGATGCATCAATGTATCTTTTCGTCGCGCCAATCGTCGCTGGAACTGCCTTGTAAGGGACCATACTATAACAGGTCATCAACGTCAATAAATAGTAAGGCATAAGGATACGCGCCATTCCCCCATAGGGGGAAAACAACGTATCCCACAGCATCAAGAATGCTATAAAGGCAGCTACCGGCAGCAACACAACGGTTCGAGCATAGACATGCATCAACGTCCTCGCAGTCAACACGAAAATCCATCCCCAGAAAAGCGCGCCTACTATACCTGCATCAACCCACGCGCCCAATAAGTACGAATGGGTTGGGATGTAACCTTCTTCGAGGGTATCGCTCGCCATGTCCCAAGCGTCTTCGTAACCCATTGCTGCCAGTGCTTGGCGGGCCTCAATTAGATAGATAGGATCTCTTGCCCACGAACCATGACCCAAAATGGGAGAATCGTAAATAGCGGAAAGAGAGCCCAGCAGTTCCTTTCGACCACTAAGCAGTATGCCATATTGCCCGCTGGATTGATTCTCATACTTGACTTGTGCGCTCTCGCCAAGTATCCCCCTGCTGGCCGCATACTTATATGCCCACAGGATAGTGACACCGCCAAGAATGATCGAAGCAGCGATAGCTACTACCACTTTTGTATTCAGCTTTGGAGTCGCTGCACCCTTTCTCTGCAAGTAACGAGTGACCTGAAGGTACAAGGCTGCACACAAGCAAGCCGCGCCTGTATTGCGGGTTCCGAGGTAGATGTTGATTAGACCGATTGTTGTAACTAGGACGACAGGCCAGCGGCCTCGGCATTTACTGCGAGAAGCAAGAAGCAACACTGCCATGGTGATCGGATATGAGACCCCAAATTTCCACGGGTAATCCTCAGCGTATTTATTGGGATTGATATAGTACGCGAGCACACTTCCTGCAACCAACCCCCAACCGAAAAGCACAAGTCGCCGCGGCCGTCCGTGTAACAACGTACAAAGCACCGCGAAATTGATGAGGGTCATTCCAATATTGCTCCACCCTCGCGCATAGTCAGAGAGCGCCGAACGTCTGACTATATCCGTCACGCATTGCGAGGCGAGCCACAACGAACAAAGAATCATAAACCACTTGCCTGCCGGTGTCGAAATCCTGATTCTCATGCGCAGGGCAAGGAAAACGAAAACGCCTAATAGCAGCAAGTCGGAGCCGTTTATGACACCTATTACTTGCAATTGAACAAACTGTAGACAAGGAATGAGGAAGGCAAGAATGTCAAGAAAACCACCATCACGGGTGTGCTTCCGCATTGCAGTCGCACTTCTGCTTTTCACTTGTGTCAATGGTAAATTTCCTTAGCCTATCGTTGATACGGTTGCAACGTCTTTTCTTTCCGGGACAATTGGAGAAATATATCCAGCGAATTACTAAATCTGCAAATTTACATCGAACGCATAAGATGTCTATATCAGGGGTGTCTCCACAACGCTAGTACCTTCAAGAACTTTACTAATGAGCAGAGTGCTCACTATTACCATCCACAACGTAAACGCGGGCCTAATCTCCGGTTTTCGGATCTCCAGCGGCCAATGTGGGTGCACGTAGCAAAGCAAAGGCAAAATCTCTCAAGCTGTCGTGCAGGAGTTCTAGTGAGTGATGAAGCACGTAACAGATCATGCAGAGGTCAACCAACAGAAGGCTAATGCCGGCGCCTGACAAGTAAAACCTTGGCATCAGAAGCCATGCTGCGGGCAGAGAAAGCGCCGTCAGTAAGACGTAAACGACGGCCTGCCGCTCATGACGGTTGCACGCAATTGACACAATCGACGAACTGTACCAGAAAGCGTTGGCAAGGACTTCGATTAGCAACAAATAGAATAATTGATGGTCCAATACCACCTTGTAGTGAGTCCAGTAACCATAAATACTCTTGACGGCTAGCGCCAAGAATACGACCGCCGCAAAAGACACTCCAAGGGAAGCCTGACATGCGCAGCGGTGTATATTGCGCGCGAGCAGCCTGTTTCCTGCTCCAAATGCCATCGACAGTTCAGGCCATATGCTATTTGAGATCACATATCCCGCCTGATATGCAAACCGCGTCAAGGTTCTAACGGTCGAAAAGGCGACGACGGCGATAGGACCAAGCACCATCGCAACAACAATTGTCATGCCTTGCAGGCTAAGTGCGCTGCCTGCCGGAAAAGCCATGTAGGCGATAGCTGGACCGAATAGTTTCTTTATTACGCTGAGGTGGGCATGGCTATACCCGTAGCGCAACCATGGGCTCTTTCGTCTAAGAACAATCTGGCAAACCCAATTCCCCAAGAAGTGGACAATAACCAGAGTTAGCGCAACAGCAAGGGGAGATGCATGACTTATAACCGCAATCACGCTGGAGACATTTGTCAGGAATCGGACTATATTCCCAAGAGCTGTCCCGAAGGCATAGTTTCCATCACATCGAAAGCCGGCTTCGATTACAGTCCATTGCAAATCGAGTAGCACATAGACACAAAGCACGCAAAGGATCGCGGCAACTTGACCGCTGGACAGAAGTGTGACTTTGAGCCATCTTTCAAACGGAAGCAGCCATAGCGCAAATGCAACACCTATGCCAATTGATACAGAAAATACCGTTGTAAGAACCCACGTACTCTGAAATACTTTCAAGGCTGCAGATTTCTCGCCCCGAGCTACCTGCATGGTCATGTCATTCGCAGCCACACATCCAAAGCCAAAATCGGTAAGGCCCAGATAGATCGGGATCGCGCTTAGAACCAGCCATTCTCCATACAGCTTGGGGCCCCAGAAATGCAGGAATACCGGTACACTAACGATCTGGATCAGAGCCGTAAGCACTGGTCCTAGACTCGTTGCTCCAATTGCATGAAAGAG
>JARLJJ010000452.1 GCA_031291275.1 Formivibrio sp. | reverse complement strand
TTGCTGTGGGAAAAAGCGCCGCTTGATCTGGATGAACGCCAGCGCAACGAGGCCTCCCGCGTGAAGCAGAAAGCTTATCCCTACCAGGCTGATTGATTGGAGAGTTCCATGCGTATCGGTACCCCGCTTTCCGCTTCGGCCACGCGCGTCATGCTTCTGGGTAGTGGCGAACTGGGCAAGGAAGTGACTATTGCCCTGCAGCGTTTTGGCGTTGAAGTGATTGCTGTTGATCGTTACCCGAATGCCCCTGCCATGCAGGTGGCACATCGTTCGCATGTCATTGACATGACAGATGCCGTTGCCTTGCGCGAACTGATCTTGCGTGAAAAACCGCATTTTATCGTGCCGGAAATTGAAGCCATTGCCACGGCCGAGTTGACCCGGATCGAGGAGGAAGGGCTTGCACAGATCGTCCCCAATGCGCGAGCGATCAATCTGACCATGAATCGCGAAGGCATTCGTCGTCTTGCTGCGGAAGAGCTGGAATTGCCGACATCGCCCTACCAATTTGCCGGCAGCCTGGATGAGTTGAGAGTCGCGACGGAGCAAATCGGCTTCCCGTGCTTGGTCAAGCCGACCATGTCCTCTTCCGGTAAAGGCCAGTCCTTGCTGAGAAGTGCTGCCGATGTGGATGCCGCTTGGAATTATGCGGCCAGTGCTGGTCGAGTCAATCAAGGCAGGGTTATTGTCGAAGGTTTTATCGATTTCGATTATGAAATTACCTTGCTGACGATTCGAGCGAAGAATGCCGAAGGCAAGATTGAAACTTGCCTCTGTGAGCCGATTGGCCATTTGCAACAAAATGGTGACTATGTCGAAAGTTGGCAACCGCAGCCGATGAGCCCGGTTGCACTTGAACGGGCTGGATTCGTGGCCAGAAAAGTGACTGATGCGCTCGGAGGCTGCGGCCTGTTCGGCGTGGAGCTGTTCGTCAAAGGCGACAAGGTCTGGTTCTCCGAAGTGAGTCCTCGTCCACACGATACCGGGCTGGTGACGCTGATGAGTCAGCGTTTCTCCGAGTTTGCCCTGCATGCCCGCGCAATCCTGGGCTTGCCGGTCGATGCCTCCCTGCGCGAGCCGGCAGCCAGCGCGGTGATTTATGGCGGGATGGATGAGTGCGGTATTGCGTATGACGGTATCGACCAAGCCTTGGCTGTTCCGCGTGTCGATTTGAGGTTGTTTGGCAAACCGGAAGCGTTTGAGCGTCGGCGCATGGGTGTGGCCTTGGCGGCGGGGATGGATACCGATATCGCTCGAGAGCGGGCGCGGCATGCTGCGGGCTTGGTGAAGCCGATTAAACCATAATGGTTTTTTTACCCCAAGACAAAGGCCGCAGATTGCGGCCTTTGTCTTGGGGGCGGGGAATGAACGTTAGATAAAGAGCATTGCCCGTCCAACCTCTGTTGCTTTGGCATCGCCCACCAGTAATTTGGCCAATTCCAGTCCAAACAGTGCTGCCGTGCCTGGCCCGCGCGAAGTGGTCACCTGACCATCGGTCACCACGTTGTAGGCCGTGATCGTTGCGCCCCCATCGATGAGTGCTGCTTCGCAGCCGGGAAAGCAGCAGGCATTGCGCCCCTTCAGGATGCCTGCTTTGGCCAACACCATTGGCGCGGCGCAAATGGCTGCCACCCGTTTGCCGGATGCCAAGTGGGCGTGCAGCCGATCATGCAATGCGGTGCTTGCCAGCAAGTTTTGTGTGCCTGGGCCTCCACCGGGAAGAATGATCATATCCGCCAGTTCGGTTGCTGCAGAAAATGGTATTTCTGTCTGCACGGTGATTGAATGAGCGCCCGTGACGGCCAGTTTTTCTGTTAGTGAGACCAGCCGCGTCTCCACGCCGGCACGGCGTAGGACGTCGACTACGCTGATCATTTCAACTTCTTCAAAACCTTCTGCAACGTAGATGTGAACGATAGTCATGATGGATTCCTGTAATCGGATTAATTCAATCTACTTGAAAACACGGGTGTTGGGACAGTCCGCTGTTGCATAAGGATGGCCTGATGCTGCTGGCTTCAGACTTTTTCCAGGTCAAGCAATTCGGTGATGGTTTGGCGGCGGCGGATGAGTGTCACTGTGTTTCCATCAATCAGGACTTCGGGAATGAGTGGGCGACTGTTGTAGTTGGAAGACATGCTCGCACCGTAGGCTCCAGTGTCGTGGAAGACTGCCAGATCGCCAATTTCTGCGCCGGGTAGTTCGCGCGGGGCAACTTCTCCGCCTTCTATCTGCGTGAATACATCGCCAGATTCGCACAACGGCCCGGCGATGACTGTCGGCAGGGTTGCACCACTCACTACGGTCGCGGCCCGTACCAACGATATTTCGTGATAACTGCCGTACATGGCCGGGCGCATCAGATCGCTGAAACCGGCATCGACCAGAACAAAGTGATTTTGTCCGGCATTCTTTTTCGCGCGTACTTCCGCGATCAGCTGGCCGGATTCGGCCACCAGGAAGCGTCCTGGCTCGATTTCCAGTGTGACCTTGTGACCTAGATGTTCTTCAATTTCTTTGCGGGCGGTATCCCATAAGCCGAAATAGTGTTCGGTATCGATACGCTCGCCGCCACGATGGTAAGGAATAGATAGCCCGCCCCCGGCGGAAATGGCTTCGATATCGCGACCGGCGCGCTTTACCAGAGCGACCATGGCAGAACAGACTTCCCGTAGATGGCTGTAATCCACGCCTGAGCCGATATGCATGTGCAGTCCGATCAGCTTGAGCTGGTAACGGTCAATCAATGCCAGGGCTTCGTCAAGTTGTTCGTGCCAGATACCGTGCTTGCTTTGTTCGCCACCGGTGTTGGTCTTCTGGCTATGACCATGACCAAAGCCGGGGTTGATGCGTAACCAGACACGGTGGCCGGGACTGATTTGTCCGAGCTGTTCCAGCATCTGCGGAGATCCGGCGTTGACTGGAACACCCAGTTCTGCCACGCGGGCCAAGGTGGCGCGGTCGAGCAAGTCAGAGGTCAGGACTACGCCGCCTTCCGATCCATCAATCTGATAACCCGCAGCCAATGCGCGTTCCAGCTCTCCCAGCGAAACGGCATCGACGGCCACGCCTTGTTCACGCATCAAGCGAAGGATGTGGGTGTTGGAGCAGGATTTTTGGGCAAAACGGATCACGTCAAATTGCTTGAGTTGATTGATGCGGTCGCGAATCACGGCGGCATCGTAGCACCACAGTGGCGTTCCGTATTGTTCGGCAAGGGTCGTGATTTGCTGTGCATTGACGGGCTTCATGCGGCTTCTCGTATCTGGAATATTGAATGCTATTCAACCAAACTAGCAGGCTGTGGTAAAACGATCTTTTCTTATGCGTGATCACCCCTGCTTATGTTCGATTATAAACAGCTTGAAGCCTTGGAAATGATCGTATTGGCCGGCAGTTTCGACGGTGCCGCACGACGTTTGCATCTGACACAATCAGCGATTTCGCAGCGTATTCGGCAGTTGGAAGAACGCTTTGGCGGTGTTCTGTTAGTGCGCGAAAATCCGGTGCGGCCAACGCCTGCGGGCGAGTCGCTTCTGGCACATGTGCGCCAGGTGCGGCGACTGGAAGCGGAAATCGAAGCCGGGGAGGCCGAACGCACCGGTTGGGTACCCGTACGGATTGGAATCAATGCGGACAGTCTTGCAATTGGTCTGGTCCCGTCACTGGCAGCCACGCTGGTGGAAGAGCGCCTGTTGCTGGAGTGTGTGGTTGATGACGAATCATATACGTTAGGCCTTTTGAAGGCGGGCGAAGTGGTTGGCTGCATCAGTACGCAGGCCGATGCGCTGCCTGGATGCAGTGTCGAAGCACTGGGGTCGATGACTTATGTGTTTGTTGCCAGTCCTGGGTTTGCCGCACATTGGTTTGCAGCCGGAGTGAGTCGGGAATCTCTGGCCGCAGCACCTGCCGCTGTCTCTGGCCGACCTGACAGCCTGCATCGGCGCTGGTTGCGTGAGCATTTTAAACTGGAAGAAGGTGCGTATCCTTGCCATGTGATTCCAGAGAGTCACGCATTATTTTCGGCAGCGCTCTCTGGCATGGGTTGTGCCATTGTGCCCAAGCATCAAGCGCTCACGGCACTGGAGCGGGGCGATCTGGTTATGCTGATTGCGGATGACCCTATTGCGGTACCCCTGTATTGGCAACACCCGGCTCGACAATCCAGCGCGGAAGCAAAACTGGGACAGGCGCTATTGGCTTTTGCCCGCAAACAGCTTGTTCAGCCAGTTTGACTGGGACGTTTGCTCGCTGAATTGGGCGTTGGGCAATACAGACCGTACAGTGTTTCCAATATGCGCAAGGCTTCTTGGCTGGCTAGGCTGTAGTAAATGCGTTTGCCTTCCCGGCGCGTATGTACAAGACCTTCACTGCGTAATACGCCCAGTTGCTGCGATAGCGTTGGTTGGCGAATATCCAGTAGGGTTTCAAAATCAGAGACACATTTTTCACCCTCTACCATTTGGCAAAGTAGCAAGAGACGATCTTCATTGGCGAGTGCTTTAAGAAGTGCGGTTGCTTCACCCGCAGCGCTGCGCATCGACGTGATCTGAATTTCAGGCATGGTCTTCCATCCGTCATGATCAAGTTTGACTTACATTATATTGAAATATAGTGTGAAACAGGTAGTACAGTGCAAATGACCCTTAAAAGGAGGTCGGCATGTGTAATAAGAATGTTGGAGGATTCGACCGTATAGCAAGAGCTATCATTGGTTTAGTGTTGCTGGGTTTGATGGCTGCAGGAACGATTGGAGCATGGGGTTGGTTGGGGCTTGTTCCGCTGGCAACAGCGGTATTCGGTTTTTGCCCGTTATACAAACCGCTGGGCATCAATACATGTTCAATTGAAAAAAAATAGCTTTGTGATCGGCACAAACAAAACAGGCCCGGATATTCTCCGGGCCTGTTTTGTTTTATAAGCCGCCAACTAACCCATGTGCAGCTTTGCCGTGGGGCTGGTTTCCAGCCACCGGCGCATGCGTTGCGCATCGCCAATGCGGGTGTATTTTCCGGTGGAATCCATCAGAATCATCACTACGGGTGTGTCATTGATTCGGGCTTGCATGACGATGCAATGCCCGGCCTCGTTGATATAGCCCGTTTTGGATAGACCGATTTCCCAGTTTTCATCCTTTACCAGTGGATTGGTGTTGTGGAATTCCAAGGAGCGGCCGTTACGGTTGGAAGTCAGGCTGTATTCGCTGGAGGTGGTGAATTGGTGGATTTCTGGATACTCTCTTGCCGCTTTGACCATAAGCGCCAGTTCTCTTGGAGTGGAAACATTATTCGGGTTAAGCCCGGTGGGGTCAAAGAAGTGGCTGTGAGTCATCCCGAGGCTGGCTGCTTTGGCGTTCATCGCTTTGATAAAGGCCTCCCGCCCACCGGGGTAGTTGCGACTCAAGGCGGAGGCGGCCCTGTTTTCTGATGACATCAATGCCAGGAGCATCATTTCACCACGGGTTAGCGTCAGGCCTGGTTTCAGACGTGAGCTCGTGCCTTTAAGTTTGTCGAGATCATCTTCTGAAATGGTGATTAACTCATTAAGTGGCAGTTTGGCATCCAAAACGACCATTGCAGTCATCAGCTTGGTGATTGATGCAATGGGAGTAACAACATCTGCATTCTTTTCAAAAATCACATCGCCGGTCAACTGGTTGATAACCAGAACACCTGCCGATTGAACACCTGGGCGCTCCAAGGTGGATGGACGAGCAGAGGTGCGTGCAACACTTACGCCACGGCGAGCGTTGGCAATGGCGCGGCTTGAGACATTTTTGCTCTTATGTGTTGCAACAGTGTGTTTGCTGGTTTTGCTGTGAACAACAATATGATCAGCCGGAGCTGCGCTATGCTGTTTGGCACTGGCTTTGTGATGTTTGGTGGTCGATGCAAGCGAGAATGGTGCTGCAATAAGACTCAGCGTGGCAAGGGCAGAACAGAAAAAAATCAAGGGTTTGCGCATCACTTTGTCCTCAGCGTCGACACGGTACAACATCAGAATAGGCTAATTTTACGCATGGAACAGCGAAATGTCATGCAAATCAATAAGTACGGGTTACTTTGCAATATTTAACTTTAGATATTTCTTCATGCTTGCAGACGACTTGCGATATTTGGCGAGGTTGGATGGTAACGCTTGCACAGCAAACTGTAAAAGTCGTTGCTAGAATGATTTGCCGGATCCCAATTTGTTTTTATTTGGAGCGATAACTGTGCAGCAAAACCCAACAATTGATTCGTTTTTTCAGCAACTTACAGAGGCTAATCGGCAATGGATGCAGGGTTGGATCAATTCAATATCGTCTGGTGGCCAGCCGGGGCAGCATATGACAGCTCTGCATGAAGCGCTAGGACAACTTTCGAAAGGACACGGCGAGTTATTTGCGCCTCATGGCGAATATTATCGCCAGCATCTGGATTTATGGCTGGGTTTTATCGGCGCCAAAGAAAAAACACCCGTCGTGGTTCCAGACAAGAGCGATCGGCGCTTCAATGCACCTGAATGGGAAGAGCCCCTGTTCGATTATATTCGTCAGAATTACCTGTTGACTGCCAACTGGTTGATGCAAGCGCTGGAGGATGCTAATACCGATGCGGCGACCAAAGAAAAAACGGCGTTTTTTGCCAAGCAATTTATCGATGCACTCAGTCCGGCAAATTTTGCTTTCACTAACCCGGAAGTCATGAAACTGGCCGTTGAAACTCGGGGGGCTAGTCTGGCTGAGGGGATGAAAAAACTGGCCGAAGATTTACAGCGCGGCACCATCACCATGACGGACGAAGCCCAATTTGAAGTGGGGAAAAATCTGGCTATTACGCCAGGGCAGGTGGTGTTCGAGAACGATCTGTTCCAGCTGATCCAGTACACGCCTTCGACCCCAAAGGTTTACGAGCGCCCGTTGCTAGTCGTGCCGCCGTGTGTGAACAAGTACTACATCATGGATCTGCAGCCAAACAATTCCATGATGACCTACATTGTCAGTCAGGGATTTACTACGTTCCTGATTTCGTGGAAATCAGTCACCCCGGAAATCAGCAGGTTGCAGTGGGACGATTACATTGAACAGGGCGTTCTGGTTGCGGCGGACGCCGTGCGCAAGATTCGCAAGACGGAAAAAATGAATGTGCTCTCTTTCTGCATTGGCGGCGAAATTGTTTCAACTGCAATTCCGGTCATGCAGGCGCGCGGGTTGGATTGGTTTGAATCCATTACCTTGATGACAGTGATGCTGGATCATTCCGATCCTGGGGATATCAAGCATTTCATCGATCCGAAAGTTGTTATGGAGCGCGAAGCCAAGATGCACGAAGGTGGCATCGTGTCCGGTAAAGAATTGGCTAGAGTTTTCGCTGCGCTGCGTTCCAATGACTTGATTTGGAACTACGTGGTCAACAATTATCTCAAGGGCAAAACGCCGGCGCCATTTGATTTGCTGTACTGGAACAATGACCCTGCCGATCTGGCGCTGCCAATGCATACGTTCTTTCTGCGTAACATGTATCTGGAGAACAACCTCACCAAGCCTAATTCATTCTCCTTGTGCGGCGTGCCCATTGATCTGCGTAAAGTTGAACTACCCACATATATATTTGCAGCACGGGAAGATCACATCGTTCCCTGGAAATCGTCTTTCCTGACAACCAAGATTTTCAAGGGGGCAGTGCGTTTCGTTCTGGGAGCTTCTGGACACATTGCTGGTGCGATTAACCCGGTATCTAGCAACAAACGCAATTACTGGGTGAATGACGATGTTTCCGTGGATGCTGATATCTGGTACGAAACGGCTGAATCGTGTCCGGGAAGTTGGTGGCAGGACTGGTCTGCCTGGCTTGCACCAAAGTCAGGACGCACTGTCGCGGCGCCCAAGGCGCACGGAAATGCTGCGTTTAAACCCATTGAAGCAGCGCCGGGGCGCTATGTGAAGGCACGACTAGCCTGACGTAGACCAAATTTAAGGAATTTACACCTTGTCTTTTGGTTTGATGTTTCTTAGAAAACAGTGTTGCTAGATAAATAACGTGGAGATCAGGGTATGTCGGAAATTGTGATTGTTGCAGCTTGCCGTACTGCTTTAGGAAGTTTTAGTGGTTCTCTGGCCAAAGTCCCCGCCCCAGAATTGGGGGCAATCGTGATCCGAGCTTTACTGGCCCAAACCGGCGTTGCGCCAGAAGCAGTCAGCGAAGTGATTCTTGGCAATGTCTTGACCGCTGGCCTGGGTCAGAATCCGGCCCGGCAGGCTCTGCGCAAGGCAGGCTTGCCTGATACCACGCCGGGGTTGACCATCAATCAGGTGTGTGGCTCCGGGCTCAAGGCGGTGGCGCTTGGCATGCAAGCCATTTTGTCAGGCGAGAGCGAAATCGTGATCGCCGGCGGTCAGGAGAATATGAGCGCTGCACCGCACCTGTTGCAAAACAGTCGCGACGGTATTCGCATGGGCAATGGTACGCTGGTTGATAGTATGGTTTACGATGGCTTGACCGATGTTTATAACCAGTACCACATGGGTGTGACCGCGGAAAATATCGCCAAAAAATACGGTATTACCCGCCTGGAGCAGGATGAGCTGTCGCTTGCCTCGCAGCAGAAAGCTGCCGCCGCCCGTGCTGCCGGAAGGTTCAAGGCTGAAATTGTTCCAGTGCTGATTCCGCAGAGAAAAGGCGAGCCTCTGGTGTTTGATGCCGACGAATTTATCAAGGCAGATGCTACTGCAGAGGGGCTTGCCAAGCTGCGTGCTGCCTTCGATAAGGAAGGTACTGTGACTGCGGGTAACGCCTCCGGCATCAACGATGGTGCTGCTGCCGTGATGTTGATGACCGCAGAAAAAGCCAAGGCATTGGGCCTCAAGCCGATGGCAACGATTCGCGCTGCCGCTTCCGCAGGTGTGGATCCGACCATCATGGGAATGGGGCCGGTGCCGGCGACCACGAAAGTGCTGGCTCGTGCAGGCTGGACATTGGACGAAGTGGACTTGATCGAAGGAAACGAAGCATTTGCCGCCCAGGCGCTGGGGGTGGCTCGTGAGCTTAAATGGGACTGGAACAAGGTCAATGTCAATGGCGGCGCGATTGCTTTAGGTCACCCGATTGGCGCGTCAGGCTGCCGCATTCTGGTGACCTTGCTGCATGAGATGGTGCGGCGCGATGTGAAGAAGGGCTTGGCGACGCTGTGTATCGGTGGTGGCATGGGGGTGGCGATGTTGGTTGAACGTTAAAAACGCATTTTTTGCCATATCACCAGGCCGGGGAACCCCGGCCTTTTTTGTACACGAAGATTGCTCATTAACAACGGGCAGAGTGTTTTGTATGTATAAGATCGTATTTAGGCATGGTTTTTATAAGATGTTTACCGGTAAGATCGATTGCTGCCGCATTGCCGATTGAATTTGGAATCATTTGAAAATGACTGAATTGAAACAAGGGGGAAGTGATGGGTTCTGACGCCATGCACATTGCCACCCACGTGCTTGTGATCTTTGCCGCGCTGTTTGTTTCTGGCGCACTGGCCGCCAAGGTGGCCGATCTGATCAAGGTGCCGGATGTGGTGCTGTTCCTGCTCATCGGGATTGTCGCCGGCCCGCCCGGGCTCAACCTGATCAATGTGCCGGCAGAATCGGCGTTGAACCAGCTGATGCTGATATTGGGTGCGTCCTTCCTGCTGTTCCACGGTGGCACGGGGGTGAGCTTTCGCGTGCTTAAGCAGGTATGGCTTACGCTCACCCTGCTGTCGACGGTGGCGGTGCTGCTGATGACTGTCGTGGTGGGCTATACCGCGCACTATGCGTTGGGGCTGAGCTTGGTTACAGCTATGCTGCTGGCTGCTGTATTGGCCTCCACGGATCCCGCCACCTTGGTGCCAATTTTTTTGGCTATTCGTATCCGTGATAAGGTGGCTCAGACAGTGTTGAGCGAATCCGCGCTCAATGATGCGACCGGTTCGATTTGCACCTTTGCCATTCTGGGTGTCCTCAGTACTGGGGAATTTTCCATTGGCGGAAGTCTTTGGCAATTTGTCTTGCTGGCCGGCGGCGGCATTCTGGTCGGGATTGTCTTTGGCATGCTGTCGGTATTTCTGGTCTCCAATAAGGCCAAATTCCTGTTTGCCGATTATGCGCAAGTGCTGTTGTTGCCGGTCATCATTGCCTCCTACCTTGTGGCGGATCGTCTGGGCGCCAGCGGCTTCATGGCAGTTTTCGTGGTCGGGCTGATCTACGGCAACATGGAGCACTTCGGCATGAGCATGCCGGAAGAGCAGTTTGAAAACCTGCATGGCTTCATCAACAATGGCTCGCTGTTGCTGCGCATGGTGATTTTCATCCTGCTTGGTGCACATGTGGATTTTGCCGTGGTGCGCGAATATCTGTTGCCCGGCTGCGCGGTGATCGCCGTTTTCATGCTGGTGGCGCGTCCGCTTTCCGTGCTGATTTGTGCGTTGCCCGATCGCAAGGCTAAGTGGACGCGCAACGAGATTATCTTCATGTTCTGGACGCGCGAAACCGGGGTGATTCCGGCGGCGTTGTCCGGCATGCTGATCGGCATGGGGGTGAAGCATGCCGACGTGATCGCCGCCATTACTTTCATGGCGATTCTGGCCACGCTGGTGATCCAGGCCAGTACTACCAAGTGGCTGGCCGGCAGGCTCGGTCTACTGGAAGACGAACCTGTCCATGAGGAAGTTTTGCACCATCAAACGGATGAACAGGATTTGTTCGTCAAGGAAGCTCCTTCTCATGAGTAATGGGCAAAACTTGAAATGATGCAAACAAAACCGGTCCGCGTGGCCGGTTTTGTTTTGCCGGCAACTGAATCGGGTAAAATGCTGGTTTTCACCTCTAGTCAAATTCGTGCGCCTTACCCACATCAAACTTGCTGGATTCAAATCCTTTGTCGATCCGACGACTATTGCCACTCCCGGGCAACTGGTTGCGGTGTGCGGTCCCAATGGCTGTGGCAAGTCGAATGTGATCGATGCGGTTCGTTGGGTGTTGGGCGAATCTTCGGCAAAGCAGTTGCGCGGCGAATCGATGCAGGATGTGATCTTCAATGGGTCAAGCAGCCGCAAAGCAGTCAGTCGCGCTTCGGTCGAATTGGTTTTCAATAATGATGCAGGCCTGGCGGCTGGGCAGTGGTCTCAGTATGCCGAAATATCGATCAAGCGCGTGCTCACGCGCCAAGGCGAATCCTCCTATTACATCAACAACCTGCAAGTGCGCCGGCGCGATATCACCGATCTGTTCCTTGGTACCGGGGTAGGCAAGGGCGGCTACGCGATCATCGAGCAGGGCATGATATCGCGCATCATCGAAGCCAAGCCGGAAGAGTTACGTCATTACTTGGAAGAGGCTGCAGGCGTTTCCAAATACAAGGAGCGTCGTCGCGAAACCGAAAACCGTCTGGCCGATACGCGCGACAATCTTTCTCGTGTCGATGATATTCGCCTGGAGCTCGACGGCCAGATTGAACGGCTTTCCACGCAGGCCGAGGTGGCCGCCGAATATAACCGGCTAAAAGAAGCGGTTATCGAAAAGCAAAATTTGCTTGCCTTGCAACGTAAGCTGGATGCGGCCAAAGAGGCAGAACAGGCCAAGCGCGAGATCGATGCGGCGCAGAATGCGCTGGAAAGCAAGGTCGCCGAATTGCGCACACTGGAAGCTGAAATAGAGCATCTGCGGGAAACGCATTACAGCGCCAGCGATGCGGTGCATGGCGCGCAGGGCGAGTTGTACGAAGCCAATGCCGCTGTCGCACGGCTGGAGCAGCAACTGCTTCACCTGCGCCAAACCCGAGAGCGCCTGAACGGGCAGGTCGCTGATATCAAGATTGAAATGGTCCGCATAAATCAGGAATTGGATAATGCCGCAGGGGACCTTGCGGAATGGGTATCCCGACGAGAAGATGCGGCCATGCAAAGCGAAGAGGCTGCACTGCTGCTGGCTGGGGAATCCGATCGGCTGCCTGAGTTGGAGGCGGCACTGCGCGAAGTTGATGCCCACTATCAGCAACTGCGTGACCAGCAAGCCAGCGTGCGACGTGGCGCGGAGCTGGCTACTCAGCAATTACAGCATCATGACAAGACGCTGCTTGCCTTGAATGCGCGTCGACTCAAGCTGGATGCTGAAATTCGCGATGCCGGCAATGCCGATACTGCAGCCTTGGAAGAGATGGCCGCGAAGGTTGAAGAAGCTCGGCTGGTGGTGGAAGAACAAGTCCTGGTATTGAGTGATGCTGAATCAATACTGGAAACGACTCGTTCAGAACTGGTTGAAGCCCAGTCGCAACGTGAAACGCTGCGCCTCACTCAAGTGAGTTTGGCCGCCCGCGAACAGGTGCTGGCAAGCATGGCAACCTTGCATGATGAAAAAGTACTGACCGAATGGTTTTCTGTGCAAGAGCTGGCTGATGCGCCACGTTTGCTGGAATGTCTAGTTATTGATCCTGATTGGACTGCCGCAGTGGAAGCCGCGCTGGGACAGCGTTTGCAGGCACGTTTGGCAGAACGCATTCCCAGTGCATCTGCTCCTGGGCCGGCTGTCCTGGCATTGGTCATCCCCTTGGATAGTCAATCCGAAAATCAATCAAGGTTCGCAGCCAAGCCTTTGCTCCATTGCGTGCAAAGCAAACATCCGGCATTTCTTCCTGCGCTGAATGATTGGCTGGCAGATGTTTGGTGCCTGGAGGATGAGGCAGATACAGCCTCGTTGCGTTCCTTTTTGCCTGCCGGAGGTTGGCTGGTAACTCGCCAAGGGGTATTGATTGGGCGGTCGAGTGCGCATTATCACGCCGCCGGCAGTGTGTTTTCCGGGGTATTGGCACGCCAGCAAGAGTTGGCTGAAATACGGGTCAGATTGGACGAAATCGCACCTCGCCTTGAGGTCGCTGAAATGGCTGTTGCAGAGGTTTTTGCTTTGCGTGATGAGCAGGAGTCACACTTGCGCATGGTGCGGCAATCCCTACAACAGATGCGCGAGCAGTTGGCGCAGGATGAGCGTGAGTTTGCACGCAAGCAGGAAGCTGTCGGACAGGCAATACGGCGTCGTACCGAGGCGGAGGAAGAACAAGTATTACTGGATGAGCAGATCTGCGACGAAATGTTAGGGCGAGAGGAGTGCCAAGTGGTACTGACTCAAGCCCTGGAAGATCAATACCCGTTGGAGGAGGCCCTGGAATTGGCTCGGCAAAGGCGTCAGGCGGCTGAACAGAGTTGCGAGATTCAGCGTAATAGCCAGCGCCAGTGCGAGCGCGGCGCTCAAGATGCGCGTTTTGCCGTGCAGACTGCCGAAGCGCGACTATTGGAGTTGACCCGGCGCAATAGTGATCTGGCCGAACGACGCGACCTGCTGGCGGAGCGATTGGAAAGTGCCATCCTGGAGTTGGATGGTGTGGACGAAGGCGATTTTGATGTCGGATTCCAGGAAGTGGTTAATCAACGCGCAGAGAAAGAACGCTTGTTGGTCGTGGCGCGCGAAGCGCTAATTGGCGCACAAAGCATGCTGCGCGAGCGCGAAGCGGCAAAGCAGTTGTTGGAAACAACCCTTGAACCGGCGCGGGAAGCCGTGAATGTGCAGCGTTTGAAGGAACAGGAAGCGCGCTTGGCAGTTGAGCGATTTGTGCAGGAGTTGACTGAAGCAAATGTGAATGAGGAAGCGCTTCGTCCTAAATTGGGCACAGGGCTGAAGATTTCTTCACTGGTGGCGGAAATCGGTCGACTAACTCAGGCAGTGAATGGACTCGGGGCAGTGAATCTGGCCGCGCTGGAGGAATTGACTGCTGCACGTGAACGTAAGGATTACCTTGATCGGCAAGAGACAGACTTGCGTACCGCGATGGAAACCTTGGAGAACGCCATCCGGCGCATCGACCGAGAAACTCGCACCCTTCTTTCTGATACCTTCCATGCGGTTAATGCCAGTTTGCAGGAACTCTTCCCTGCACTTTTCGGCGGAGGGCATGCCGAGTTGAGCTTGACCGGTGAAGAGATTCTGGATGCCGGACTGCAAATCATGGCCCAACCTCCAGGAAAGAAGAACAGTACGATTCATCTGCTTTCCGGGGGCGAGAAAGCACTGACTGCGTTAAGTCTGGTATTCTCGCTGTTCAAGCTTAATCCTGCGCCTTTCTGCCTGCTTGATGAGGTGGATGCGCCACTTGATGATGCCAATACCTTGCGCTATTGCGATTTGGTGAAGAAAATGGCTATTGGGACGCAGTTCTTGTTTATCAGTCACAACCGGCTGGCCATGGAAATGGCGCAGCATTTGGTGGGTGTGACCATGCAGGAGCAAGGGGTGTCACGCGTGGTCGCTGTTGATATCGAGCAGGCGCTTTCCATGCGCGAAATGGCATCGGTTTGAGTGCGGAAAAGAATTCATTACGGGTAATTGATCATGACTGACTTGCAAATGGGATCGCTGGTGATCGGAGGTGCGATCGTCGTCGTTGTCTACGCCTACAATTGGTGGCAGGAACATCGCTATCGCCAACAGGCACAGAAGGCGTTTTCCCACAATCAACCCGATGTCTTGTTGGAAACGCCCAAAAATATGGTGCGGACCGGCGAGACCCGTCGTATGGAGCCGATTATCCAATCGCGTGATTCGGCGCCCGTTCTTGAAATGCCTCCGATTCATGCTGTAGAGACTGAAGAAAATCCACAGGTATTCCTGCTGGATGATCTGGATGATTTTGTCGATCCGCAAGCTGCACTTGCTGCCCGTCAATCGGCTGTGCCGACACCAGCGGTGACCGTAACGACTAAGCCTGAATCAAAGCCTGCGTCCGTACCCGAACCTGAAGATGAACAGGAAGGCGATGCAGTAACAACCAGTTTGCTCGACCCTGTTCTTGATTTCATTGCTGAAATCCATGCCGGCGAACAGATTCCTGCTGCGAATGTACCGACCTTCCCTGGAGCCAAGCGCATTGTGACGCTGGGCTTGAATGACGATGATCAGTGGGAAGTGGTGCTGCATACCAATCGCAGCCGTTATGTGGAATTGCAGGTGGGTTTGCAGTTGGCGGATCGTCAGGGCGCGCTGACTCAGGAGCAGCTCAATGCTTTCTGCATGGGTGTGCAACAGTTTGCCGATGAATTTGATGCCGTGGTGACTTTCCCGCAGCGGGCTTCAAAGCTCAATGCAGCCCGCAATCTGGATGAATTCTGTGCCAGTGTCGATGTACTGATTGGTCTGAATATCATGGCTGCGGAAAAGCCGTTCCCGATGGAAAAGGTACGCGTGCTGGCTGAAAACTCAGGCCTTGTGCGCGGACAGGATGGCAATTTCCATTATCGCAGCGATTCCGGGAAAACACTGTTTACCTTATGCAATCAGGATGAAACGCCGTTTGCCACGACATCGGAAGGATTGACGCTACTGTTTGATGTCCCGCGTGTGGCCGGTGGCGTGGCGGTCTTCGATTATCTGGCGGATTTTGCCCAGAGTTTGTCTACGGCGCTCGGTGGGGTATTGGCCGATGACAATGGCAAAGCGCTGACTGAAAAAAGCTTGTCGAACATTCGTCAGCAACTTTCCGGCATTTATGCGCGCATGGATGATCGTGGTATTGCCGCAGGATCGGTTGCCGCGCTACGTTTGTTTGCCTGAGTTATATCTTGAGATCATATCGCCCGGTGTGCAGTTGCCCACCGGGCGTTTTTGCCTTTGGTGATTGAAAATCATGAATTCAACGCTTGATCGCGTCAGTGAATTGCGCGGGTTGTTACATCGTTATGCCCACGAGTATTACGTGCTCGATGCCCCAACGGTGCCCGATGCCGAGTATGACCGGTTGTTTTCCGAGTTGCAGACACTGGAATATGCGCACCCGGAATGGGTCACGGTAGATTCCCCTACTCGGCGTGTTGGCGGTAAGCCGTTGCCTGAGTTCTCTCCGGTTATTCACAAGGTTCCGATGCTTTCGCTCAACAATGCGTTTGAGGACGAGGATATTGCGGCCTTCGACAAACGCGTTCGCGAAGGCTTGGGCGTAACGGAAGTGGTCTATGATGTTGGCCCCAAGTTCGATGGCTTGGCGATTTCACTGACTTATGTCGATGGCGTACTTACTCAGGCTGCAACGCGCGGCGACGGTGCGAGCGGCGAAGATGTTACACAGAACGTACGGACGATCCGGGCAATCCCATTGCGTTTGAGTGGCGAAACAATGCCAGCCGTGCTTGAGGTCCGCGGCGAGGTATTGATGCTCAAGAAAGACTTTGCCCGCCTCAATGCAGATCAGGCGGCGCGCGGGCAGAAAACCTTCGCCAATCCGCGCAATGCGGCTGCGGGTAGCCTGCGTCAGCTCGATTCGCGGATTACCGCAATGCGGCGCCTCACTTTTTTTGCTTATGGCATTGCGCAGTGCGAAGGTTCCGTATTGCCGCCAACACAATCTGGGGCGATGGATTTTTTGGTTAATCTTGGCTTCCCAGTCTGTCATGAACGTGCCCGGGTTACCGGTGCTGGCGGGCTGTTGGATTTCTATCGAAATATCGGAGGCAAGCGTCCGGGCTTGCCGTATGACATTGATGGTGTTGTTTACAAAGTAGATAGTCTGGCCCAGCAGGAAGAACTGGGTTTTGTCTCACGTGCACCGCGTTGGGCGATTGCCCACAAATATCCGGCGCAGGAAGAGCTCACCACCGTCGAGGCCATCGACATCCAGGTGGGCCGCACCGGGGCGCTGACGCCGGTAGCTCGGCTCAAACCTGTGTTTGTTGGCGGCGTGACGGTGACCAATGCCACGTTGCATAACGAGGACGAAGTACGGCGCAAGGATGTGCGCGTGGGCGATACAGTGATCGTGCGTCGTGCCGGAGATGTGATTCCTGAAGTCGTTGGTGTGGTACTGGAAAAGCGTCCGATGAAAGATGTGCCGGGCACAGACTTGTTCAGTACAGCGCAGGAGCCCGTCAATTCACCGTTTGAAATGCCCAAGACTTGCCCTGTGTGTGGTTCGCATGCGGTCAAGGGCGAGGATGAGGCAGTAACGCGCTGCACTGGCGGGCTGTATTGTGCCGCACAGCGCAAGCAGGCGCTCTGGCATTTCGCCAGCCGCAAGGCGCTGGATATTGACGGTCTGGGTGACAAGATCATTGAACAGCTGGTGGATGCGGATCTCGTCAAAACACCTGCAGATATTTATTCGCTGAGCATGGAACAACTGGCCGGGCTTGAGCGCATGGGGGAGAAATCCGCGCAGAATTTGCTTGCCGGTATAGCTAATAGTAAAAACACCACGCTACCGCGCTTTATTTATGCCTTAGGTATCCGCAATGTTGGCGAGGCCACGGCACGCGATCTGGCACAGCATTTCGGCATGCTTGACCCGCTGCTTTTACCCCTTCCTGAGGGTGATACCGAGCGCAAACAGGACATTGCTCGCCGGCTGGATTTATTGACCCAGGTTCCCGATGTTGGGCCTGTAGTCGCACAATCGATTGTCGATTTTTTTGCCGAAGCGCATAACCGTGAAGTAGTGCTGGCGCTCATTAACGTCGGCGTGAATTGGCCTGCCATTGAAGTGAATGTGGCAAAGGAAGGCCCATTCAACGGCAAGACCTTCGTTCTGACCGGCACGTTGCCGACCCTCGGTCGCGATGAAGCCAAGGCCATGATCGAAGCGGCTGGGGGCAAGGTGGCTGGCAGCGTCTCGAAAAAAACCAGTGTGGTTGTCGCGGGTGAAGAGGCAGGAAGCAAGCTGGTCAAAGCGCAGGAGCTGGGCGTGAATATCTGGTCGGAAGAGGATTTGCGCGCGGCGCTGGATTAATGCACGGTGCATGGGCATCGCCGCTCCGTTTGGGTGAATTCACTTCGGAATTCAGAGTGCGCCAGTCTCAGCCAACGAAACAACGCGATGCGCTGCCACAATGAAATGATCGAGCAGTTTGACTTCTAGCAATGCCAGCGCATTTTGTAGTTGCCGGGTTAAAGCCAGGTCTGCCGCGGAAGCATCCGTACGGCCAGAAGGGTGGTTGTGCGCCACGATCACTGCTGCCGCATTATGTTGCAATGCACGTCGGGCAAGTTCGCGCGGATAGATACGTGCTTCGTTCAGACTACCCTTGGCGAGCACTTCCGCTGCAATCAGTCGGTGGCCGCTATCTAGAAAGAGGGCATGAAACTCCTCAGTCAGGAGTCCGCGCAGGCGCAGTTGCAGGTAGTGACGCACTGATTCTGGCGAGGTGAAAGCATCACGCTCTTTCAGTTCTTCCACTAAAGCGCGGCGCGACATTTCAAGAACGGCCTGTAGTTGGGCGTATTTGGCCTGTCCCATGCCGGGAATGGCCGAAAAATCCGCCAGTGGGGCATGAAACAAGGCTTCGAGCGAACCAAAGTGCTCGAGCAGATCCCTGGCAAGATCGACGGCGCTCTTGCCAGGCAAGCCCACGCGCAGGAAGATGGCGAGCAGTTCAGCATCGCTGAGCGTCTCTGCGCCGCGGGCGAGCAGCTTCTCGCGCGGACGGGATTCGGCAGGCCAGTCGGTTATGGGCATAATCAATGTGTTTCCGGGTAAACTTGTCTGATTAAGGATAGCTGGTACTTACAAATGATCCATAGAAGAATTTTACTTGGAGTAAGCGGAGGAATCGCTGCCTATAAGGCGGCTGAGTTGGTGCGCTTGCTGATCAAGGCTGGGCATGAGGTTCAGGTGGTGATGACACACTCAGCCACTGAATTCGTCGGGCCAGTAACCTTTCAGGCGCTGACTGGGCGCGAAGTGTTTGTCGAGATGTGGGACAAGCAGCGCGGCGACAGCATGGCGCACATCAGCCTTACGCGCTGGGCTGATCTCTTTCTTGTCGCACCGGCCACAGCCAATTTTCTGGCCAAACTGGCAGGCGGGATCGCCGATGATCTGCTGTCTACGCTCGCGGCGGCACGCGAATGTGCGTTATTGGTGGTGCCCGCCATGAACAAGCAAATGTGGGCTAATCCGGCTAACCTGCGCAATGTCGAACAACTGAAAATAGACGGGGTGCGTGTTCTTGGGCCTGCCTCGGGTATTCAGGCTTGCGGTGAAGTGGGGGAGGGCCGCATGCTGGAACCGGAAGAGATTGCACAGCATGTCGAAGCTGCGTTTCAGCCCAAGTTGCTTACCGGGAAAAAAGTACTGATTACCGCAGGACCCACGTTTGAGCGGATTGATGCCGTGCGTGGCATCACCAATCCGAGCTCTGGCAAAATGGGTTATGCCATTGCGCGAGCAGCCTGGGAGTCTGGCGCTGAGGTCACGCTGATTTCGGGTTCGGTGAGTCTCGATACCCCGCCGGGTTGTCGCCGGATTGATGTGCTCTCTGCTCAGGAAATGCTCAACGCGGTCAATGTTGAGGTGGATGCGACAGATTTTTTCATCAGCGTAGCCGCTGTGGCTGACTATTATGTGCTCAACCAGTCCGAACAGAAGATCAAGAAGGATGCACATATCCTGACACTTGAACTGGCACCTAATTCCGATATTCTGGCTAATGTGACTTCTCGGCCCAATCCGCCGTTCTGTGTTGGCTTTGCCGCTGAGTCGGAAAATCTGCTTGAGTATGCCGAGGCAAAGCGTCGTCGCAAGAAGCTGCCATTGTTGGCCGCCAATCAGGTGCAGACGGCTATTGGCGCGGATGACAATGAAATTACGCTGCTGGATGATGAGGGTCTGCATCGCCTTCCTCGCGCCGGGAAGCTGGAATTGGCGCGAAAACTGATAGCGCATGCTGCTCGACTTTATCTGCAAAAAAACACTGATTAATTTACGGAGTGCTTTATGTCCACTATCGATCTGCGCATCCTCGACGAAAGACTAAAAAACAATCTTCCTGCCTATGCTACTGCCGGAGCAGCAGGGCTGGATCTGCGTGCCTGCTTGGCGGTATCGGTGGAGTTGGCGCCCGGAGCAACGACACTGGTGCCTACTGGTATTGCTCTGCATATTGCTGATCCGGGGCTGGCAGCGATGATTTTGCCGCGCTCAGGCTTGGGCCATAAACAAGGTATTGTGCTGGGCAATCTGGTCGGGCTGATCGATTCGGATTATCAAGGGCAGATTTTTGTTTCAGTCTGGAACCGCAGCCATACGCCGTTCACTATTCAGCCATTGGAGCGAATCGCCCAGTTGGTGGTGGTGCCTGTGGTGCAGGCTACATTCAATGTGGTGGAAAATTTTGAAGAGTCTGAGCGTGGAGAAGGTGGGTTTGGTAGTACTGGAAAACATTAATGACTGATTGGGACTTGGTCTGCATTAATTGCGAAACATTTGCTTGAGCATGATGCAGAGTTGCGTGTATTCAGCATTAAACTGCTGGGTCAATGGAACAATATTTTCCCAACTGGCAATCCGGGCGGCATTTTCCAGTTCTTGAGCGGTAGCCATGGTCTGCAATGCGCCAATGGCACCCAGCGACCCTTTGATGGCATGGGCAGTGTGGTTGATGCTTTTGCTATCTTCTGTGGCAAGTGCCTGATTGAGTTGTTTTAGGCGGATTGGTGTTTCTGCCAGGAAGAGCAGAGTCAACTCTTTAAGTAGTTCTGCATCGCCATTAAGCATGGCTAGTGCTTTGTCTGCATGGTAAGTCAATCCCGTTTGTGTCGGGTTTGCTGCGAGTTCTTGCTCTGAATTTTCATGAAGCATGATTTATTTTTCTTGGCCAGTTTGGGGTAATTTACCAATGATGAGCAAAGCTGCCGATGGACTTGCTAGCTTTATCCATTCATAAAATAGGTCGAAAATGAAGATTTACCACAAAATAGGGGTTCAGTTGATACTCTTTGGTGGTTCTTACTGATTTAATTCCAAGTCTGTTAATTCAATGCGCAAGTTAATGCGGTGACTGCCGCCTGTGCAACTTCTTGTCTTGATTGGCGAGCTTCGCTTAGCGGGTATCCTATAAGCGAAATCAGCAAATCTATATCGTGTAACTCCCCCAAGGCAGTCTGGCAGCGTTTGAGTGGTGGATGAATCGACATCCATGGGGATGGTAACCAATCGCCACAATGCTCGATTAGGTATCGTAACCGCTTTACTTCCAAACGCAGTGAATGCCAGGCTTGCGGGGGGGAATCTGTAACAAGAACACTGATTTGCTGCGTAATGACAGAGTGCAGATGTAGCGCGCGTTTCTCTGTGCGTTTGCGCAGTTGACTTAGTGTAAGGTCATGGATCGCAGCGTTCAGTTCGATTCGGGTGCATTGAATCAATTGAGGTAATTGGGGAGATGCAAGCTGTTTCAGTAAAATGAGGCGCGCTTCGTTTTCTTGTTGTGAGAGTCGGTCACGAATGGTGGCGGGTATTCGGGGGAGCGTGTCGATCAGTGCAAGCAAGACTTCCAGATCGCGGCTAGGCCCGGTAATCCGTGCCAGCATTGCCCATTCTTGGCGCAATGGCTCAAGTTGTTTTCCCAGTAGTGGAAGTACCACACGCAGGGCACGCATGGCTACGCGTAAATCATGCAAGCTTTCCGGATCACAACCTTCCAGAGTGCGTCTTCGTGCTGCGGCAATCTCGCCGAGATGAATTGCCAAGTGGTTGCATATTGTAGCAAGGCGAGTCATCGCGTTTGGGTGTTACCAATCCTTGATTAATTCACGTGCCTCATGCAATGAGGCGACAATAGGTGCGCCTAATGCCCGGGTTTCATGGGAGGGTTGTCGCAGGTCCGGCACGATCACGAGTCTGCAGCCGGCAGCATGGGCCGCTTGTGCACCAAAATCGGAATCTTCAAATACCACGCATGCCGTCGCCGGCAAGGAAAACTGGCACAGGACCGCATGGTATATATCTGGTGCCGGTTTGGGATGTGCAACATCATCGCCACAGACAACAAACTGAAATCTAGACAGCAAACCCGCCATTTCCAGATGGTGCAGTGCAATGCTCCGACGGGTGGATGTAGCCACGGCTTTGGGGATATTTATTGACTCCAGCCAATCGAGCATTTCCAGAATGCCTGGCCTTAGGGGGATGGCTTCGCGTTGCGTGCGAAGCATGTATATTTCATGGCAAGTGGCTTGCATCGCATCTGCGGGATAGTCTGGACCAAATTGATCAATCAACCACTGGCGGGTTCTGCTGGTGTGCATGCCCACCATGCCAAGGATGGCTTCTTCGTGGATGGGGGCACCGATGTGCTTTGCTGCGTCTCGCCAGCAAGCTAATGCCAAGCGCTCGCTGTCAAGCATCAAACCATCCATGTCAAAGATCGCAGCACGAATACGTTCAACGGGACTTGCAGTTTGATTCGGAGCTTGGTGCAATGTACTCAATTTATTTTTATTCCCGCCGCGGTGGTCGGCTATGTCGATGAAAAAGAAAAAAACAGGCAATGTGCTGGCTGTTGAGTGCCCTTGCGGTAGTGGTCATTGTTTGGCTGCGTGTTGTGGGCTTTACCATGATGGGGTTTCCGCGCCCAGTGCTGAAAAGTTGATGCGCTCACGTTACAGTGCCTATGTGCTTGGGTTAGAAGGATACCTGCTTGCTACCTGGCATGCGAGTACTCGCCCTGCTGTACTGGATTTGGCGGCTGACGCTCAGCTCAGATGGCTAGGCTTGGAAGTATTGTCTAAGGTGGAGAGCAGTGATTCGGCAGAAGTGAGATTTGTCGCTCGGTTCAAAGTTAACGGGCGAGCCGGGCGAATGGAGGAAGCTAGTCGTTTTGTTCGGGAAAATGGTTGTTGGTATTATGTCGATGGGGATGTGAGGAGTTAGGCGGTACCAAATTCAGGGTATTGATCGTCAGCGGTAAAACCCACAAACGCGGCCCTGTCGCTAGATTGTTCAGTAACCGTTTTGCTTTCCTGTGTTGTTTTTCTTGATTTTAGTCAAGCTTGGTTATTTAATCAGATGTAAGGCTTTTGCTTCCTTGGCTGGATGCGATGGTTTTCTTGCTTGTAAAGCCAAGTCTATGTAGTGATCGGTTGCAACCGGTGTATCAATCTGGGCAAGTATTAGAAATTGCCTTTCCAATGTGCAGTGTGCATGAGAAATAGCCAGTTTTTGATTTTGATAAGCTATTCTGTCCGTATGGTTTTGGGTTCTACTGAGGAATGTCATGTGGTTTGAGTCAGGTCAAAAACTGATTAATCTACGCAACGTTTATTTCATCATGTTGAAAAAAAAGCTTGTGAGCTTTCAAGATGGCGCTACACTATGCCCGCCGGTCAGACCAGTGGGCCACCAATTGCAGCATGGATGTTCACTGGCGCACTTTGCGACCATTCAGGGATAGATGACCCGTCTTCTTTCCCCGTTTGATTTGACCCCAGGCGTTTTGCCTATTTGTTCCTATCGAGGAGGAAACTATGCAGCAAAAACTGAAGATGCTTTCTGGTGTTGTTCTGGCTACTACCCTAGCCGTAGCCGCTGGTATTGCCCAAGCCCGTGATTTCCGTTCTGCGGATGTACATGCGGCAGACTTCCCGACAAACATGGCCGTGAAATATATGGGCGAGCAATTGTCCAAAGCTACCGGGGGCAAATACAATGTAAAAGTATTTGGAAGTAGTACTTTAGGATCTGAAAAAGATACTGTAGAGCAAGTTAAAATCGGTGCGCTCGACATGGTTCGTGTGAGTACATCTGCTTTCCACGGTATCGTTCCTGAGTCGATGATTCCTTCTCTGCCGTTCCTGTTCCGCGATATTAACCATTTCCGCAAGACCATGTATGGCGCGCCGGGCGACCAAATTTTGGCTGCTTTTGACAAGGCCGGTTTCATTGGGTTGGCTTTGTACGAAAGCGGCGCACGTTCCATGTATGCCAAGAAGCCGATCAAGTCGGTTGCGGATATGAAAGGTTTGAAGATCCGCGTTCAACAGTCCGACCTGTGGGTTGACCTGATCAAGGCGATGGGTGCTAATCCGACTCCTATTCCTATGGCTGAAGTTTACACAGCCCTGAAGACTGGTCTGGTTGATGCTGCTGAAAATAACTATCCGTCGTACGAAGAAGCACGTCATTTTGAATCAGCTCCGGTATTCAGTGAAACCATGCATGTCATGTCGCCGGAAGTTCTGGTGTTCTCCAAGAAGGTTTGGGATACTCTGAGCAAGACAGAGCAGGCGGATATTCGCAAGGCTGCTAAGGATTCCATTCCTTACTATGTGAAACTGTGGTCTGCCAGAGAAGAGCAGTCTAAGGCTAATGTGATCAAGGCGGGTGCCACAATTATTCCGGCAAACCAAATTGACCATGCAAGCTTTGTGAATGCTGAAAAGCCAGTTTGGGATAAATATGCCAGCACTCCGCAACTCAAGTCACTGGTTCAGGAAATTGTTAATACCAAGTAAGTTCTGGTCTGTTACGGTATTAATGTAATTTGTTCAAACTCCCGTGATATGGGCTTTGCTCATGTCACGGGTGTTTTCTGGGAGGGAAACAATGAGTTTGCTAACAGCATTAAACTCTAGATTGTCGCGATGGGCTCTGTATATAGCTTGCATAGGCTTAACTGGTCTTGTCTGCATAGTGGATTACAGCGTTGTGATGCGCTACATTTTTAACGATTCGCCGGTTTTTGCCGAACAGGCAGCGTTGTTGATGGTAATTACAGTCGCCATGTTTGGCGCGTCGGCAGGTGTGCGTGATGCGGGCCATATTGGGATGGATATTGTAGTGCTCATGACCCCGGAAAAGTGGCACAAGCGTATTAGTGTGGTAGTGCATTGCATTAATGCCTTTTTTGGGGCGTTGTTGTTCTCCGGCTGTTTGTTGATGGCTGATTCCGTTTATCAATCAACTATTCCTACGCTTGGAATTTCAGAGGCTGTCCGTTATTTACCGCCAATCGGTGCTGGAATACTAATTATTTTATTTTCGATTGAGCATCTGATGGCGTTGTTTACTAATAAGAAGGTGATCCCATCATGGCACTGACAGTTCTATGCCTGAGTTTTCTACTCATTTTGCTGCTGGGTGCCCCAGTATCGTTTGCCATCGGCCTTAGTTGTCTTGCAACCTTTTTTGTTGAAGGTATGCCGCTGGAAACTGGGTTTCAGATGATGATTTCCGGCATGAATGTGTTTTCATTCTTAGCTATCCCGTTCTTCATCTTCTCTGGCGAGTTGATGTTGCATGGCGGTATTGCTGATAAGATTGTTAACTTTGCCCGTTCGTTAGTTGGACACTGGCGAGGGGGTTTGGGTCTGGCCAATGTTGTGGCTTGTACTCTGTTTGGCGGCGTTTCTGGTTCTCCAATTGCAGATACCTCTGCCATGGGCGGCGTGATGATCCCGATCATGAAGCGTGAAGGGTATAGTGCTGAATATGCCGTTAACGTGACGACTCACGCATCATTGACCGGTGCATTAATGCCGACGTCCCATAACATGATCATCTATGCGTTTGCAGCTCAGACAGCCTCCGGGATGGTAGGGTCGCATTTCGTCAGAGGGGTTTCGATTGGTGACTTGATGTTTGCTGGTTTGGTTCCTGCATTCTGGATCATGGCCTGTGTGCTTTGTGCTGCCTACTATCAAGCAGTGAAACATGGATACCCAAAAACTACTGAGGGTGTCTCGATGATTACCCGGTTCCCCGGGTGGTTGGCTGTGTTGCGTAATTTGGCCGCAGCATTACCTGGCTTGGGGGTGGTCGCCATCATCATGGTTTGTATCATGAAGGGTGTTGCAACTGCGACCGAAGCCGCTGCAATGGCTGTTAGCTATTCCTTGGTCCTGACTATCTTCATCTATCGTACGATGAGCAGGGAAAAATTGCTCAAGGCGCTGTCTAAAGCTTCCAAAACTACAGGTGTGGTCTTGTTGCTGATCGGGGTGTCCAACATGCTGGGTTGGCAAATGGCTTGGTTGGAAATTCCCGAAAAGATTTCCGCTGCGTTGCTAACTGCTACCCATACGCCTTGGCTCATGTTGTTATATATCAACATTCTTCAGGTTGCTCTGGGTATCTTTTTGGATATGGCAGCACACATCTTGATTACCACACCATTATTCCTGCCATTAGCGATGGCTATGGGTGTCGGGCCTGTTCAATTTGGTATTATGTTGCTACTGAATTGTTCATTAGGTCTGGTTCACCCACCAGTAGGAACGGTACAGTTTGTGGGATGTGCTATTGGTGGTGTTTCTGTAAATAGCGTCATGAAATCCATTTTGCCATATTATATGGCTATCTGGACTGCGATTCAGCTTGTTACATATGTCCCACATTTCTCAAATTGGCTTCCAACTCTCATTAATCATCACCTTGTTTTGTAATTGGTGATATACGTTTCTTTATAAAAAAACAGGACCATTAGGTCCTGTTTTTTTATAAAATGGCGAATTTAAAAAGTAAGTGCAACCGTCACGGTGGCCCTTGTTGCACTTACTCCCTGAATTCACCAGGGTAATGCAACCAAAATATTACAGTTATAATGTAGGGTGTTTTGTAGTTGTGTGGAATATTAACCATTTATTTTGTGTAGTATACCTACATTTTTGTTGAGTTGAGTATTTTAGTCTGGTATATTGATCCCGTCGTTCAGCTGCATGAGCGATTGCACTACCGGTTTGTTTTGTGGCTTCCACAGATCGAACCCTCTTCTCCTCCTCCTCGGCCCGAACTACGATTGTTTGCCAGAAACAATCGAGTCGGGCGTTTTTTTATCCGCACCTTCCGAATTTGACCAGCAACAAATAGCGCCAATAGATATTGGCTATGGTTGGCATCGAAACTCTTGATTTGACTCTCAATGTATGAGGCCTAAACTGTCTGTACGATTTAGTGATTCTTAAAACACAGGAGATTCAATCATGGCAGTTCTCGTCGGCAAGCAGGCACCGGATTTCACCGCAGCAGCAGTGCTGGGCAATGGTCAGATCGTTGATAGTTTTAATTTCAAAGAAGCTAGCAAAGGCAAATATGCTGTGGTTTTCTTCTACCCGCTTGATTTCACTTTTGTTTGCCCGTCCGAACTCATTGCATTTGATCACCGCCTTGAAGAATTCAAAAAGCTCAACGTTGAAGTTATCGGTGTCTCGATTGATAGCCACTTTACCCATAACGCATGGCGTAATACCGCGATTAATCAAGGTGGTATCGGCCAGGTTGGCTACACCTTAGTGGCAGATATCAAGCACGAAATCTGCAAGGCCTACGATGTCGAAGCTGAAGGTGGCGTGGCATTCCGTGGTACTTTCCTGATCGATAAATCTGGCGTGGTGCAACACCAATACGTGAATAACCTGCCACTGGGTCGCAATATCGACGAAACCTTGCGTTTGGTCGAAGCCTTGCAATTTACCGAAGAGCACGGTGAAGTTTGCCCGGCAGGCTGGAGCAAAGGCAAAGCTGGAATGAAGCCTTCGACGCAAGGTGTTGCTGAATACCTGGCCAAGAATGCTGCTGAACTTTGATTGGTAGCCGTTGAATCAAGCGCCGCCTCGTGCGGCGTTTTTTTTCGTATTACGTGGTGTGATAATTTTACATGGTCAAACATATGCTTCCACTGCCGGAAGAGGGATGCAGTCCTTTTGTCTGGTATGCAAAGATTCGGGCAATGCCAGGATTTGAATTTGATTCTGCACAAGCAGATGTGATTGCGCGGTTGGAAAGTCTGTTTCAGGCCTTGGTCGAATTTAAAAAAGTACGCGCTCGTCCCTTTGGCAAGACAGAAATACTTGGGCATACCGTGTTACCGCAGCCACCGCTTCCTCGAGGCCTCTACCTATGGGGCGGCGTGGGGCGCGGTAAGAGTTTATTGATGGATGTCTTTTTTGCGGGGTTGCCCTTCAAACGTAAGTCCCGAATGCATTTCCATGCTTTTATGCAGGATGTGCATCGACAATTGGGCGAGCTGAAAGGGGTGGCCGATCCGTTGGCTGCCGTGGCACAGCGCATTGCCACCCAGACGCGCGTGCTGTGTTTCGACGAATTTCATGTTTCAGATATTGCTGATGCCATGATTCTGGGACGGTTGTTCGGATTCCTGATTAACCGTGGCGTGGTGATGGTGGTAACGTCCAATTACCCGCCTGATGGCCTTTATCCCAACGGTTTGCAGCGCACCAGTTTCCTGCCCACGATTGCTCTGTTGCAACAAACGCTGGAAATCATCAATCTGGATGGTGGCCGCGATCACCGTCAACGTTTGCTCACACTGGCACCGTTGTATTTGGTTCCCTTGGGAGAGGCCGCCGAAAAACGTTTAGACCGGATGTTTATCGAATTGGCCGCTGGCCGTGAACAAAATACGATGTTGGATATTGCTGGCTATCGCTTGCAATCATTGCGCTGTGCGCCAAACGTAGTGTGGTTTGATTTTGCTGTTTTATGTGGTGATCAACGCAGTCAAGTGGATTATCTGTACATCGCGAGAAAATTTGAAACGGTGCTGATTTCCGGGATTCCTGTTTTGGGCGTAGCACAGGCTGCCGAAGCACGTCGACTGACTTGGTTAGTCGACGTGTTCTACGATTACCGGGTTAAATTGATCGTGAGCGCAGCGGCCGCACCGACCGAACTTTATGTGGAAGGTGAGCAAGCGAGGGAGTTTCTTCGTACAGCAAGTCGCTTGCAAGAGATGCAGACAGAGGAGTATCTGGCATTGTTGCATGAGAAACCGTCAATATTGGCTGGCATCACGGAAACGTGATTTCCTGTAGGGACTACCGTTTGTTGTCATCAAGTTGCTACGTGTACAGAGCGGACATGCTGAGGAAGTTGGGTTGATTGCGTTCAAATAATAGACTGGCTCAACACGTGCTTTCCAAGCCTGTTGCCCATGCCATGGCTTCTAGTATCAATGGCGTACATTCTGGATAGGCATCTGTATCTTTCGGGTACTCACACTCTACCGCTTCGGCATAAGCGAGCATTTGCCCAAGAAGGCCTTTGCGTTGCAATAGTGCGTCACGTACATCATCACTCAGGTTGAGTTGTGAGATCAGTTCCGCCAATGGTTGATTGAACAATGCATCCAGAAGTGAAAACATGCCTACCATAAATGCTTTGTCGTGCAAGCTGGAATCTAGCGGATAGCGCTGCAAAGCGACTAGCTCCATCAATTTCCCACGAATTGCAGCAGTCTGAACCAAGGGGGTTGCTACGCCGTGGTTACCTCCTTGTAGGGTGAAGACCAAAAGCTGAACCCATCGTTCTAGCTGGCGTCGCCCTAAAACGGTAATCGCTCCGGCCACACTATCAATTTTCGCAGGGATGCCTGAGGCCACGGAATTGACGAGCTTGAGCAGGTTGACTGTCAGATCCGGTGCGAGTTTGAATACCGTTTCAATATCCCGGGTCTTGGCATCACCATGTACCAGACTCAATAAATGCAGTAACGTGGATTGTGATGGGCTGGGTTTTTGGCCGCTAAGAATACTGGGCTTGGCAAAGAAATAGCCTTGGAACAGGTCAAATCCAAGCGCCATACAAACATCGCGCAGCTCCGGCGAGTCGATTTTTTCTGCCAATAGCTTGATGGGATAAGCAGCCAGTTCATGTACAGAAAGATGGATTTGGTCCAATGTGCCTGCAAGTACATCAAGTTTTACAAATTGAACGTAAGGCAGGATCGCACGTTGTTTATCGGTGATTTCAATAACATCATCCAGCGCTAGCTTGAAGCCTTTTTGTCGCAGCTCGATACAACGCTCGATGATCTGCGGTGTGATATCCACGGTCTCCAGTATTTCCAAGACAACTTGCTGGCAGGGAAGTAGCTCCAAAACATCGGATAGCAATAGATCGGCGCTGAAGTTTATAAAGCCGAGCCGGTTGCCTAGAACATGCTCAAGCCCGAATTGCGTGAATGTATTCTGGATAACATGCGCCGTTGCCAGGTAATCATCGACGAATTCGGCTTGATTACTCAGGTTGCCTGCCCGGAAAAGTAGCTCGTAAGCGACTAGTTCGCCCTTGCGATCAAGTATTGGTTGGCGACCCAAGTGGAAGCTGGCATCCATGTAAGCACGCAGGTTGATATCGGTAATGATTGAAGTCTAGTTGATATCGCCTGACTTGGCATGGTTGGCACTGTGCAATATTTCTTGCAAGCGCAGCAAATCATTCCAGCTTTTGGATTTGTCCGGCAGGTTGCGCAGCAGGTAGGCAGGGTGATAAGTCACCACAACCGGAATACCGCGCCATTGTTGAGGTTTGCTACGCAAGGCAGACAGTGGGGCTTCTGTGTCCAAGAGCAGTTGGGCTGCAAAACGGCCCGCGGCAAGAATAACTTTGGGTGCAAGCAGTTCAAGCTGGCGCTGCAGGTAGGGCGCGCATAGGGCGATTTCGCTGGGCAGCGGATTACGGTTGGAGGGTGGGCGGCACTTGAGCACGTTGGCGATATAGACCCTTTCGCCGCGTTTTTCGCCTATGGCGGCGAGCATATTGTCGAGCAGCTTGCCTGCGCGTCCCACGAAAGGTTCGCCCATTCGATCTTCTTCTTCGCCCGGCGCTTCGCCGACTACCACTATATCGGGCTGCAGATTGCCAACGCCGAACACCGTTTGCTGACGGGTTTTACACAAGGCGCAGGCATCGCACTGGGCGACGGCTGCCTGCAGTGTGTTCCAATCCATGGTGGCGATAGCCGCCGCTCGGCCATTGTCCTGTATGGGCGGCTCAATAGTTTTTGGCTTTGGAGGTATGGGTACTGAAACGTGGGGCGCTCTGGCTGTTTCGTGCGGTGCAATCAATGGCGCCAGCGCCTTGTTGGCGGCGCGGGCGACAGCGGGCAACGGATGACGTGCCTGAGCTTCCTCTCCGGGGCCTGATTCCGTGCCGGCGGGGAGGGCTGTGGTTTCCTCTGGCTGATCCGCGGCAGTCTGCAATAGCTCGCGTCGCACCCATAATGGCGCGAGTTGCAGCTCTTGCAGGATCAGGGCTTGGCGGTTCATGACAGGGCTCCAGCCAGGAGCAGTGCATCTTCACGGCCGTTGGTAGTGGGATAGTAATTTTTCCGCCTGCCTATTTCACGCAAGCCCGCTGCGGCGTAGAACTGCTGGGCGCGCAGGTTGGATGCGCGTACTTCCAGAAAGAGGTTTACCCGTTGTTGCGCGGTCAACTCCGTGCCTAGGGCGGCCAGCAATTCCCTGCCCAGTCCATGACCTTGCCGTGCCGGATCGACCGCGATCAGCAGTAACTCGGCCTCGTCCGGCAACAGCATGGCTACGGCCAGTCCGGCCAAAATTCCATGATATTCCAGTCCGAGGCAGAGATGCTGCGCCAGCGAATCCTGCCATTGTGCGGCAGTCCACGGGTGCGGATTGGTCGCGCCATCGAGCGCGAGCAGCGCGTCCAGATCAGCAGGAAGCAGCGGGCGGACGATCACGGTTTGACTCGCTCGCTGGTTTTCAATGCGACCTTATTGCGCAGGTAGACGAGTTCCGCTTCGTGCGCCGGGCGACCCAGGCCTGCTGCAAAACGGGGCAGGGCCAGTGCCAGCATATCGGCAGCTTTGGGGAAGCACTCAGGTTGTGTGGCGGCAAGGCTGGCGCCAAGCCGTTCGGCCAGCGCCGGGCCATATGCAGCAAAACCGCTTCCCACGCCAATCCATCCCTCGCCGGGAGGAAGGGGCAGGGAGTGCGGATCGCAGACCACAGGCGGAGTGATTTCAAGCCAGCCTTCCCCGTCGCGCCGGTACGCAGCGGCATACACCTGATTCATTCGAGCATCCAGACAGGCCAGGACTTTATCTGCCTGAGTGCTTTGCGCCAGGGTTTCCAAGGTGGAAATACCGATCACCGGAATATCGCGTGCAAAAGCCAGCCCTTGTGCAATGCCGCACCCGATGCGCAAACCGGTAAATGAACCAGGGCCATTGCCGAATGCAATCCCTTCGATATCGGCCATGCTGATCCTGCAGTCTGCGAATAGTTCACCCAGGCGAGGCAGGGTTTGTTCGGCGTGTTTCTGGCCGACAAGCCAATCTCGACCAACGATGCCATCAGGTGTGCTGATGGCGAGCGAAAGATGTTCGGTGGAAGTATCAAGTGCAAGAAAAGGCATGGTGGCAGGGTGTTAAACGATGGCCTGATTCTATCACGCCAGCTTGAATGCGCCTTGGCTGGTAACACCGTACCGAACATTCGGTGCGGTGGTTTATCATGCAGCTATGAAAACGCGACTACTACTGTTGTTCATTCTGCTGTTGGTTACTCGGCAAACTTTGGCTAGTCATGCCTTGGCGCTTGGTTATACGCCGAAATACCCGGCGAATTTCGGCCATTTCGATTATGTGAATCCGGATGCGCCCAAAGGTGGTGAGTTGGTGCTGCCCAATCCGGATCGGCGCACCAGTTTCGATTCGTTCAATCCCTTCGTGATCAAGGGGACTGCGGTGCCGAATCTGTCGCCGCTGATGTTCGAGTCGTTGGCCGTATCCAGCCTGGACGAGCCGGCGAGCGTGTATGGCCTGCTGGCAGAAGACATGCAGGTGGCCGCAGATGGGTTGTCGGCGACCTTTCGTCTTAATCCGGCGGCTCGGTTTAATAATGGCGATGCCGTGCTTGCGCTGGATGTGAAACACAGCTTTGATGTCCTGACGAGCAAGGCGGCCAGTCCGGCCTATCGCTCTGCCTTGGCAGAGGTGACCGGAGCGGACGTGGTGGATGCACGCACGGTACGCTATCGTTTTCGCCATGCAAATCCAGAGTTGCCGTTGACGGTGGCAAGCCTGCCGGTATTTTCGCATCAATGGGGCGGCGGGAAATCGCTGGACCAGATCGTGCTGGAACCGCCGATTGCCAGTGGCCCCTATGTCATCTCAACCTATGATCTGGGCCGTAGCATTACCTACCAGCGCCGTGCCGATTACTGGGCGAGCGATCTTCCGGTACGGCGCGGGCAATACAATTTCGATCGCATTACCTACCGGTTCTACAAAGATGACGTGGCGCGTCTGGAAGCTTTCAAGGCGGGTGAATTCGATTTTCTGGTTGAGTACAGCGCCCGCAATTGGGTTCGGCAGTATCAGGGGCCAAAGTTTCGTTCCGGCGAACTGCAACGGATGGCATTCCCGCATCACAATACTGCAGGAATGCAGGGTTTTGTGCTGAATGTGCGCAAGAAGTTGTTTGCCGACAAGCGTGTACGCCAAGCGCTGGGTCTGGCACTGGATTTTGAATGGCTCAATCGCCAGCTCTTTTATAACCAGTACACGCGAATCGACAGCTTTTATTCCAATGGTGAGCTGGCCGCGTCGGGCTTGCCCTCTGCTGGTGAGTTGAAACTGCTGGAACCACTGCGCAGCCAGCTTGATCCTGCGGTATTCGGCCCCGTTCCTCTCCCTCCGTCTACCAATCCGCCTGCATCTTTACGCGGAAATCTGCTTCGGGCGCGCGACTTGTTGGCACAGGCCGGTTGGAACTACCGCGATGGCGCCTTGCGCAATGCCAATGGCGAGCCGTTTGAGTTTGAATGGCTCGATGATGGCGGCAGCATGAGCCGGGTGTTTGCCGTGTACGAGCGTAATCTGGCCAAACTGGGCATTGCGGTAAAAAGCCGGCAGGTCGATTACGCGCTCTATCAGCACCGGCTCGACGATTTCGATTTTGACATGATCAGCTTGCGCTTTGGCGATACGCAAAGCCCCGGTATCGAACTTTACGACTATTACGGCAGCAAGGCGGCAACAGAGAAGGGCAGCAGCAATGTGATCGGTCTGAAAGACCCGGCGGTCGATCGACTGATCGATGCCGTGGTGAACAGCAAGACTCGCGCTGAACGTGTGACTGCGGTGCATGCGTTGGACCGGGTGTTGCGGCAGGGGTACTACATCATCCCGCAATGGTATAGCGCCACGCACCGTGTCGCGTGGAAGAACAGGCTGGCGTATCCAAAGCAGTTGCCGCTGTATTACCAGCCGGCGGACTGGATGCTGGCAACTTGGTGGGTGAAGTAGGTAATCAGTTCTGCAAACGGTAGCCTACACCGGTTTCGGTCAGTAGAAATTCCGGTTGCGCCGGATCGCGCTCGAGTTTGGCGCGTAGTTGTTTCATGTAGATGCGCAGGTAGTGGTTGCGCTCGGCGTATCCCGGCCCCCAGGCATCGATCAGCAACTGGCGATGGGTCAGCACCCGGCCGTGGCTGCGGATCAGCGCCGAGAGCAGGCGATATTCGATCGGGGTCAGGTGGATTACTTCACCCGAGCGCGTGACTTGGCGCTGGAGCATATCCACAGATACCTCGCCAAAACAGAATACCGGCTGGGCATCTGTTCCCATTGAGGCATTGCGCCGTTGCTGTGCACGAACCCGTGCAAGCAATTCCGGCAGACCAAAGGGTTTGACCAGATAGTCGTCGGCGCCGGCATCGAGCGCGGCGACTTTTTCTTCTTCCTGTGTGCGCGCCGACAGCACGATGATCGGTACTTGCGACCAGCTGCGGATGTCCTTGATGACTTCGCGTCCATCGCGGTCAGGCAGGCCCAGATCGAGGATCAGCAAGGCGGGCTGGCGAGTGCCCGCTTCAATGAGTCCGCGCGCGGCGGTATCGGCCTCGTAAACCTCGCAGCCTTCGTCTTCGAGCGAGGAACGAATAAAACGACGGATGACGGGATCATCCTCGATGATCAATACGCGGTAGGCATTGCTGGTCATTCGGTCTCCATGTTCCCGGTATCCGGGGCTTCGCCCTGAGGCAGGCGGAAGCTGAAACACGCGCCGCCGCTTGGACGGTTGCGCGCCTCGATACTGCCGCCATGCGCATTCACGATGGCGCGGCAAATCGCGAGGCCCAGCCCTACGCCTGGCTGGGCGGATTCGGTGTCGCCACGCTCGAATTTGGTGAATAGCCGTTCTTCGGACCCCGCCGGCAGGCCCGGCCCTTCGTCTTCGACCCGGACCTGCAGCATACCGTGGCTCAGCTCGGCTGTGATCCAGATTCTGCTCGTCGCCGGCGTGTACTTGGCGGCATTGTCGAGCAGGTTCACCATGACGCGCTCAATCAGCACCGGATCGAACTCGCATAACGGCAGATTTGGGTCGATACGGGTTTCCAGCGGGCGTCCGGTCAGTTGCGTGGCCAGTTGGCGAGTGGCAGTCTCAATGATTTCCTCCACCGCGCACCAGTCCCGCTTGAGCTGGATGCGCCCGGTTTGCAGCCGCGCCATGTCCAGCAGGTTGGTGACCAGCGCCACCAGGCGATGCGCCGTGTCGCGCATGCCCAGAATCATCTCCTGTTCTGCTGCTTGATGTGGTTGCCGCGCGGCCAGGGTATCGGCCATGCCCACCAACCCGGTGAGCGGCGTGCGCAGATCGTGCGAGATGGCAGCAAGCAGGGCATTGCGCAGACGCTCCGATTCCATCGTGACCAAAGCATCCTGCGCCACCTCGACGTAATGCACGCGTTCCAGCGCTTGGGCGATCTGGCCGATGCAGGTTTCAATCTGGCGTGTCATTTCCGGCTGATCAAGCGTAGTGCCCTTGCCCGGCAGTATCCCCAGTACGCCGCGCACCCGCATTGGCGCGCGCAGCGGCAGGTAGCGGGCCTTGGTGGCGGGCAGGGTGGCAGTGCCATGCCCGGCCATCTGCTCATGATCGTAGACCCATTGCGCTACGGCCAGATCGGCGAAATCCTTTTCCGCTTCGTGCGCGGGGCGGACGTGATCATTGGCATCCGGCAGCAAGAGCGAAATGCGCGCCTGGAAGATGCCGGCCAGATGCTGCAGAGCGATTTCGACAATCTGCTCGGTCGAGAGCGCGGCGGACAAGTCGCGTGAAAGCTCGGCCTGCTGCATAGAGCGGTGTTCGCGCGTGGCGGCGGTGACGGCTTCGAATTTGAGCTTGGCCGCGAGCTGGCCGATCACCAGCGCCGCGATCAGCATCAGGACGAAAGTGAAGAAGTACTGCGTATCGTTGACGGTGAAGGTCAGGCGCGGCGGAACAAAGAAGAAATCGAAGGCTGCTACGGTCAGGCAGGCGGCCAGTGCACCTGGTCCACGCCCAAAGCGCAGCGCTATACCCACTACCGCAAGCAGGAAGACCATGACCACGTTGGCCAGATCAAACACCGACAGGAGCAGACCAGCGAAGGCGGTGGTTGCTGCACAGATGAAAAGTGTCCAAATATAGCCCTGCCAGCGTATTGGCAGATGTTGTGCCGGTGCTTCGCGCTCGGGTTTCCGGCGTGGCAGTCCGACGACAACTAGTTCCAAATCATGTTCGATAGTGGCAAGACGATCCAGTAGGGAAGGGTGTAACAGACGTTGCCAGAGGTTGCGCCGGGCACGGCCGAGGATCAGTTTGCTGACGTTGCGGCTGATTGCGAAGCGCACCAGCGCCTGCGCGGCATCGACGGCTGTGAGCGTGCAAACTTCGGCCCCGAGCGAATCCGCCAACTTGAGCGCTTGCAATCGCCGCTCCCGCCGGGCTTCGGATTCGCCCGCCATGCCCGGCGTTTCCACGCTGGCTGCTATCCATTCCGCCTGCAGGTGGCTTGCCATGCGGGCGGCATTGCGTACCAACGTTTCGCTAACTTCATTCGATCCGATGCAGACCATCAGCCGATCGCGCGTCTGCCATACCCGCTCGATGGCCCGGTCGGCTCGGTAAGCGCGCATCTGCGCGTCCACCCGGTCGGCCGTACGCCGTAGCGCCAACTCGCGCAGTGCAATCAGGTTGCCGGTGCGGAAAAAATTGCCGGCAGCCCGCTCGGCGGCTTCTGCCAGATAGACCTTGCCGGCCTTGAGACGGCTTTGCAGTTCCTCGGGTGGCAGGTCGACCAGCGACACTTCGTCCGCACACTCATAGATGCGATCCGGCACGGTTTCATTCACGCGAATACCGGTAATGCTGCCCACCACATCGTTGAGACTTTCCAGATGCTGCACGTTGAGCGCGGTCCATACGTCGATACCGGCGGCGAGCAGTTCCTCCACATCCTGCCAGCGTTTGCGGTGACGGCTGCCTTCGATATTGGTGTGCGCCAGCTCGTCGACCACGATCAACGGCGGTTTTTTTGCCAGCGCGGCATCCAGATCGAATTCGGTCAGGGTGTGCCCCCGATATTGGACTTCGCGCCGGGGCAGTACGGTCAGCCCCTCCAGCAGGGCGGCGGTTTCGCTGCGGCCATGCGTTTCCACGATGCCGATCAGTACCTGCGTGCCTTCGCTGCGTTTTTGCTGGGCCGCGCTCAGCATCGCGTAGGTCTTGCCCACGCCGGCGCAGGCGCCGAAGAAAATCTTCAGCCGCCCGCGCGTGGCCAGTTCGCGTTCGCGCTCTAGTACGGCCAGCAGACGGTCGGGATCAGGGCGTTGCTCGGTCACTTCAACTCATCCAGGGCAAGGTTCACTTGCAGTACGTTCACGCGGTCCTCTCCGAACAGGCCCAGGGTCGGCAGTTCGGTGTACTTGTCAATGATAGCCCTTACCTGGCTGGCTGGAACGGAGCGGGCATGGGCGATGCGGTCCAGTTGCCAGAGCGCAGCTTGGGGCGAGATATGCGGATCAAGCCCCGAGGCTGATGTGGTCACCAGTTCCTGCGGCACCGGTCCCAGTTGTGTGGGGTTGGCGGCACGCAGATCAGCGATGCGCGCCTTGACCGCATCGGCCAGTGCCGGATTGAGCGGGCCGAGGTTGGAACCGCTGGAGGCCAAGCCATTGTAAGGTTGCGGGGCGGTGGCCGACGGCCGGCCCCACAGGTACTTGGCATCGCTGAAGGGCTGGCCGATCAAGATGGATCCGACCGGCTTGCCGTCGCGCTGGATCAGGCTGCCATTGGCTTCGTGCGCAAAGATGCCCTGGGCAATGCCGGTGATCAGCAGCGGATAGATAAAGCCGGTGATCACAGTCAGCACCAGGAACAGGCGCAGTGCCGGACGCAGCTCGGCATACAGGGTGCGCCAAGTCGAATCGGGCAGGGTGGTTTGGGTAGCGGTATTCATTATGCAACTCCCAGAAGGTTCAGGATCATGTCGATCAGTTTGATGCACGGGAATGGTAACGCCACCCCGCCCAGGCCGTAGATCAGTAAATTGCGCCGCAGCAGAATCGCCGCGCCGAGCGGGCGGTAGCGCACGCCGCGCAGTGCCAGCGGAATCAGGGCAATGATGATCAGCGCGTTGAAGATCACCGCCGAGAGGATTGCCGAGGTCGGGCTTGTCAGATGCATCACGTCGAGGCGCGCCAGTTGCGGGTAGGTGCCGACGAAGACCGCGGGCAGGATGGCGAAGTACTTGGAAATATCGTTGGCGACCGAGAAGGTGGTCAGCGAGCCGCGCGTCATCAGCATCTGCTTGCCGGTCTCGACGATTTCGATCAGCTTGGTCGGATTCGAATCCAGATCGACCATGTTGCCGGCTTCCTTGGCGGCCTGCGTGCCGGAATTCATTGCCACGGCCACGTCGGCCTGTGCCAGCGCCGGGGCATCGTTGGTGCCGTCGCCGGTCATGGCAACCAGACGGCCTTCGGCCTGATAATCGCGGATCAGCTGGAGCTTGTCTTCCGGGCGTGCTTCGGCCAGGTAGTCGTCGACGCCGGCCTCGGCGGCGATCGCGGCGGCCGTGAGCTTGTTGTCGCCAGTGATCATTACCGTTTTGATGCCCATGCGGCGCAATGCAGCGAAGCGCTCGCGGATGCCACCCTTGACAATGTCCTTGAGCTCGATTGTTCCCAGTACCTCACGCCCATCTACGACGACCAACGGTGTGCTGCCGCGTTTGGAGGCATCTTCAACGTTGAGTTGCACGGCGGCTGGAAATACTGCGCCTTGCGCTTCCACCCAGGCACGCACCGATTCGGCTGCGCCTTTGCGGATCTGGCGTGGGCTGGCCGGGTCGCCGATGTCAACGCCGCTCATGCGCGTTTGCGCGGTGAAAGGCACAAAAACCGTGTCGTGCAATTCACGTCCCCGCAGATCGAACTTGTCTTTGGCCAGCACGACAATACTGCGCCCCTCGGGCGTTTCATCAGCCAGCGAGGCAAGCTGCGCCACGTCGGCCAGCGTACGTTCGGACACGCCCGGCGCTGGCAGGAAGGCGCTGGCCTGTCGGTTGCCGAGCGTGATGGTGCCGGTCTTGTCGAGCAGCAGCACATCCACGTCGCCGGCCGCTTCGACCGCACGTCCTGATGTGGCGATCACGTTGGCCTGCATCATGCGGCTCATCCCGGCCACGCCGATGGCAGAGAGCAACCCGGCGATAGTGGTCGGAATCAGGCAGACCAGCAGCGCGACCAGC
>JARLJJ010000451.1 GCA_031291275.1 Formivibrio sp. | reverse complement strand
GCATCCCGGGCAGTCAGCAGCAGTATGGGAGTTTGTATTCCCTCTGCGCGCGCCCAGGCCAGAATCTTCCAGCCGTCCATACCCGGCAGCAGAATGTCGAGAACGATCAGGTCAAAAGAGCCGATCTCGATCTGCCGCATGCCTTCGTGACCGTCCGCAGCCACGTTCACTTGAAAGCCAGCCTCGCTGAAGCCACGCTTTAGAAAGTTCGCTGTCTTTGCTTCGTCTTCCACAATTAGTAGCTTCATTGGGCGGCCAAGGCATCAATTGTACAACCTCCCGTTTTGTCCGGAAACAGGGCGGATACCTTAGCCAATTTAATGATTGATTTCGGACAAAACGGGGTATTATCCCTACAAAATAATGAAAGTTTTCGTACAATTTGATGACAAAACTACTCACTAATATGCAGGACTTTGCACTTTGCCTTGAAGGCCTGTTCTGTTATGCGCTGATTTTAAACATCTTACATGAAATCTATTTTGGCATATCGATTGCACGTGAACTGGCGTCGCAGCATTGGATTGGTGACGGTGCGGAGGACTTGATCTGCATGGTCGGTAGCAATCAAGGACCGTCGCTCAGCCTTCAATGTCCTCGGCAACTCGTGGCGTTGAATTTTCAATCCATTGCAGGGCGCATTGATGCCATCGCCGCGCTATCCCTTCGGTCACCTAACTGAAAGGTGGATTGAGATGCGGCCGGTCTCGATGTTTTTGAGCGACAGAGGGTTCTTATTCGGGTAGGTGTGCCTGTCACATCCTCCCCGGAACCGCTCTGGGTTCATTTTAGCGGAGGCTTCTATGCGACGAATGCTACTGGTCATTGCGTTTCTTGTTCTGCAGATGTTCTCCCCTGGAGCCCTCCCGGCTCAAACTCTTTCGACATCGCAGATATCAGGCCACGTCGCGGATCCTGCAGGCTTAGCGCTTTCCAGAGCAGTGATCAACCTGGTCAATGTGGAGACCAGCGCCACCTTAACCGTCACTACGGATCCGAGTGGCTTCTATATGTTCCCCGATCTTCGGGTTGGCAAGTATGAATTGAAGGCCGAGATGCCGGGTTTTCGGACTTATCTTCAGTCTGGGATCAACTTGCAAGTAGACGTCAATCCACAGATCAATATTCAATTGCAGGTCGGTGCGCAGACCGAGGAGGTCAACGTCTATGCGGACGCTTCTATGGTCGAGACCCACAGCGTTGGGGTCGGCCAGGTTATCGATGCGCAGCGCATCGTCGATCTCCCTCTGAATGGTCGCCAGGTCTACCAGCTGGTTACGCTCGCGGGTGCCGCAGTGTCGGGCCCGGCGATCGACAGCCGTCACTATCCGACCGATGGTGAGTTTTCTGTGG
>JARLJJ010000450.1 GCA_031291275.1 Formivibrio sp. | reverse complement strand
GCAGATGCGGGTTGGTCGTGGAGGCAAAACTTTCGAACTCTACAAGTTCCGTACGATGCGTGTGGAAGCGCCCAAATATGGCTTTCACCCAACCGATTCCGATGACCCCCGGTTAACGCGTGTCGGTCGCTGGCTTCGTCGCACCAGCCTCGATGAACTGCCGCAGCTCATCAATGTTCTGAAAGGCGAAATGTCCCTGGTTGGCCCTCGCCCGGAAATGCCATTCATTGTGGAGCGTTACAACAACTATCACCGGCAGCGGTTGCAAGTAATTCCCGGATTGACAGGCCTCTGGCAGCTAAGCGCCGACCGCGCCTTCTTGATCCACGAAAACATCCAGTACGACCTCTATTACATCCGCAATCGGAACTTCTTCATGGATCTGGCCATCCTGCTGCATACCGCGGTATTCGCGATGAAGGGGATGTAAGGTGTCGGAAGGAATAACTACGGTGATCATTTCCAACGCTCGCACGGCGCCTTGCAATACAAGATTTCTTTTTTGCAGCAAGGAACCTGATAGATAAGTCGGTTTGACAAACCCAAGAAGCCACAAGGCAACTGCGAGGGTTTAACCGCGCTTGAGAGGTACATTTAGAAATGAAGTACTCACTCGTCGTATTGACGGCACTCATTATGGCACTAGCGAATCCAGCTCCTGCCCAGAGTACGGTGGTTCCCCTTGAGAAGCCGAACAGTTACTCGCTTTCTTCTACCGCCTCTACGGGCGCAGGCTCCAGCCTGCACGAACGTAATCCACGCTATCGGCTGCGGAAAGGCGACACCTTCGATCTTGACTTTGCGTTGTCGCCAGAATTCAACCAGACCGTGGCAATTCAACCGGATGGCTATGTGACCTTGAAAGGGGTTGGCTCGTTCTTTGTCGAGGGCCAGACCGTGCCCGAGCTGACAGAGACCGTGAAGGCTGCTTACGCAAAGACTTTGCACGACCCGGTCATTGCGATCGCCCTGAAGGATTTTGAGAAGCCTTACTTTATTGCATCCGGACAGGTGACCAAGCCAGGCAAATACGACCTCCGCAGCGATCTCACTGTGACCGAGGCGGTAGCGATCGCTGGAGGCTTCAACGACAAGGCCAAGCACTCCCAGGTAGTGCTGTTTCGTCCGGTGCCGAGCGGTGGATATGAAGCAAAGCTGCTAAATATCAAAAAGCTGCTTGCCTCGCGCAATCTTTCTGAGGATGTTCAAGTGCAACCGGGGGACATGCTGTACGTTCCCCAAAATGCGTTCTCGAAGATCAAGCCATTCATTCCGACTGCAAACATGGGTGCGTACTATAACCCTGCGGCCTATTGAGATAAGGAAAAACAATGAGACCTGACGAACTGGCAATCATGAGAACCGACGATCTGGCAATTGAGCGGTATGCCCGGCAGCCTTTGCCGACTCTGCGCGACATCATGGCTGTAATGTTTCGACAGCGTAAGCCCATGTTGTTTGCATTTGCGCTTGTCGTTACTGCGGTAGCTGTATCTGGCGTTTGGATTCCGAAATACGAAGGCCAGATGAAAATCCTGGCACTGCGACAGCGTTCCGATGCGATGGTGACTCCATCAGCCAATGCACCAACCCAGTTTAGCAACGACCAGGTTAGCGAGGAAGATCTTAACTCCGAAGTTGAATTGCTCAACAGTGATGAACTGCTACGCAAGGTCGTTCTAACGACGGGACTCAGTGGAACTTCCGGTTCGACAACCGATCCCAAGACTGAGGCAAGAATCGCAATTGCTGTGCGCAAATTGGGCAAAGACTTGAAGATCGAACCCTTGCGCAAGACGAATGTGATTTCGGTAACCTACCAGGCTCGCGATCCGAAACTAGCCGAAGAAGTGCTGAAGGCACTTGCCGCTGCATATATGGAAAAGCACCTGGAAGTGCATCATCCATCCGGCGAGTTCAAGTTCTTCGACCAGCAAACTGACCAGTACAAGCAAGGGTTGGATCAGGCACAGGAGAAGCTTACAAACTTCACCAAAGGGACTGGTGTCGTCTCTGCCGAAATCGAACGCGACGCCGCACTCCATCAAGCTGACGACTTCGATTCCACTGCGCGCCAGGCCCAGACGTCTCTGCTTGAGACCGAGCAGCGTGTGAGTGCTCTTCAGGCTGAACTAAAGTCCATCAACCCTAGAATG
>JARLJJ010000449.1 GCA_031291275.1 Formivibrio sp. | reverse complement strand
GCAGCGCCTGTTCGATCAAGCGGCTGGCCACGGCCTGCCCGCTCCACGCCGGATCGACCAGCAAACCGGTCAGCCAGTGCCCGCCGGCGACGGGCGTCAGGCACAGGCCGCCGATGATCTGCGGTGCCCGGGCTACCCACAATTGCGCGTCGCTGGCGGCGCGCATCGGTGAGCGATGGGCGCGGTAGAACTTGTCCAGCAAGGGCCGCAAGGGTTCGTCCAGCCATTGGAAGTCTAAGGTTTTCACGTGACACGGTGCCGACAATGGAAGGTTTGCGAAGCGCCGAAACTGCAGGGGTGGCGCGTTCGGGCCAGTGTAGTGATCGGTGGTACAGGGGGCAATCGGTGTCCGTTGCGGCAAGATTGTTGCAGGAAATGCAACAGTTCATGTCGGTGTTGGGTCTTTAATAATGGGGCGGAAGTTGTAAGCTATATGGGTCCCTTATTGAAAAACATGAAGGGACAGGTACTTCGTGTTACAGCAGGTTAACAGACTGCGTAGCAACTTCTTCCAGCCCCTCCCGGCAAATGAAGTCAATCAAAGTGATTGCTTTAAAGGCCCTCCATAAATGAAAAATCTAATTGCCTTAGCCTTCGTCGGCTTTTCCGCTTTTTCCATGGCGGCGATGGCGGACAGCGCCAACACGCCTGCGGTTCAGCAATACAACTACTCGACCCATCTGGACATTGCCAAAGTCATCAGTATATCGGCGATCCCCGATGTCTGCGAAGTGGTGCCGGCCACCATGACTTACGACGACCATCAGGGCGTGCGTCACACCATCGGGTACCAGGTGATGGGCACGGGGTGCGATCACAGCTGATGCCACTGGCCGCGTGCACACCTCTCCCGCCGTGGGTGTGCGCCGTTTTTACAGCTTAAACCGTGACCGGTTTTGCTCCCTGTAGTAAGGTCGGCCGTCGCCGTTTGTGGCCAGGAGTGGAACCGTTGAACGTAAACAAATTGAAACCTTTGTATCGGGCAGGTCTGATCACGCCAATATGGCTATTGATTGGATTGATTATCGCCAGTAGTTATTATCCCGGTTACAGTCACATCAATCAGGCGATGAGTGTGCTCGGTGCCGTCGACGCGCCCACGCACCTGTTGTCCCCGTTGATTAACAACTATCCATTGGGGGTATTGTTCATTGCCTTCGGCATTGGCGTATGCCTGAGCTTCAAACATGCTGTCTGGCCCTGTCTGACCGGTGTGTTCATTATTGTCCATGGCCTTGCCAGCATCGGCACGGGTTTGTTTTCCTGTAACGTAGGCTGCATTCCGGATCCCCAGGCGACTTCGCAACATATCCATAACGTACTCGGGCTGGTCATGGTCTTGAGCCTGCTCGCGGCCAGTGCTGCGTGGATGTTCATCGGCGTGCGTCGGGAAGGCTGGCGCGGTTTCGGCTTTTTCTCCATCGTCTGCACCCT
>JARLJJ010000061.1 GCA_031291275.1 Formivibrio sp. | reverse complement strand
GGGGTGTCGACGATTTTCAGCAGGCGGGCCAGGTCGTCACGGTTCTTGACGATGCGCGGCAGGCCGAAGATCGGGCGGGGAGGATCATCCGGATGGATCGCCATCTTCATGCCAACTTCTTCTGCCACAGGAATGATGGCCTTGAGGAAGTAGGCCAGGTGTTCCCACAGCTTTTCTTCATCGATCTTGCTGTATTCGTCGAGCAGCGCCTTCAGCTCGTCCGCTTTGTAGCTGGCATCCCAACCCGGCAGCGAGATGCCCTTGCTGATGTCGATCTCTTCCACTTCCTTGGTGCTGAACGCCAGGCAGGTTGAGCCGTCTTCAAGCTTCTTGTCCAGAATCGTGCGGGTCCAGTCGAACACCGGCATGAAGTTGTAGCAGATCACCTTCACGCCAGCTGCGGCCAGATTGCGGATGTTTTGCTGATAGTTGGCGATCAGTCGATCGCGGCTCGGCTTGCCGAGCTTGATGTCTTCGTGCACCGGTACCGATTCGACCACTTCGAATTCCAGGCCATTGGCTTCGATAGCCGATTTCAGTGCCAGGATCTTGTCCATCGGCCATACTTCACCGACCGGTACGTCGTAAATGGCAGACACAATACCTGTCATGCCAGGGATTTGACGGATGTATTGAAGAGAAACCGGATCGGAATCACCGTACCAGCGGAAAGTCATTTTCATGGTTACACTCCTTGGGTGGATGGCCAAATGGTCAAAAGGTAAATTGGTAAGACCATTGAGCAAAGTATAGGCGTATAATTTCGTGCGTGCAACAGGTGGAAAGTTTCCGCTCATCGAAAAATCCGGGTATAGAATGATGCTCTCCCGGTATACCCAATAAGCGGCCCGTAACTCGTTATAAACATAGGCAAGACATGGCACAGGAACATTCGCTCGTTAATGGGGCAAACGCAGGACTACCGGTATTCCAGTCGCGCCGTCTGTACAAACAGATCGCCGATGCACTGGCTGAACGTATCCATTCCGGCGTTTTTGCCCCCGGCAGCCATTTGCCTTCCGAGCGCGATTTGGCCCAGCAGATGGGCGTCAGCCGCCCGTCGGTACGCGAGGCATTGATTGCATTGGAAGTGATGGGGCTGGTGGAAGTGCGTGTGGGTGATGGCGTACTGGTTTGCGACCGGCGCGCGAGCCTTGCCGGGGAAACCGATACCGAGAACAGCCCGTTGGAGCAACTGCAGGCACGCATGCTGCTGGAAGGCGAAGTCGCAGGGCTGGCCGCGGAAAATGTGACGCCCGAACAACTGGCCGTATTGGATGCTTCGCTCGTAGCCATGGCCAAAGTTATCAACGACCGTACCCGTTTCCTGGAAGAAGACCAGTCCTTCCACATGGCAGTGGTCGTCGCCAGCGGCAGCCAGACACTGATCGATCTGGTCGAATTCCTTTGGCAACAACGCACGCTGCCGGTTTACCGCGCGTTCGAAGAACATTTTACCGGCGCGGCGGAACAGACCGCCGTGCTGGAAGAACACCGCGCCATCGTTGAAGCGATCCGGTTGGGCGATTCGCGCAAGGCGCGCAGTGCCATGCGTCGCCATATCGACCGGGTTCGCCGGCAACTGATCAAGTAGCGGGTGCCACCCTCGGGTAAGCCCTGATTACTCTCGGATAAGGCACCGCGTATCGTCCTGCGGCAAACGATCATGCTGGAGTGCCCGCCATGTCTTCCGATAGTGAAATCGCCCAAACCACCCGCTTGCGCTCCATCATCGAACTGGCAGGCGCTCGCTTGGGCATTCCTGCGCGCGAGCTTGAACCCTACGGTCACTACAAAGCCAAGCTCTCGCTCGATTACATCGAGCACTTGCGCCATCAGCCCGATGGCAAATTGATTCTGGTCACAGCCATCACGCCCACACCGGCCGGCGAAGGCAAGACCACAACCACGATTGGGCTGGCCGATGCCTTGAACCGTCTCGGGAAAAATACGCTGCTCTGCCTGCGCGAACCATCGCTCGGACCGTGCTTTGGTCTTAAAGGCGGGGCAACAGGCGGCGGCCATGCTCAGGTGGCGCCCATGAGCGACATCAACCTGCACTTTACCGGCGATTTCCACGCGGTCACTTCCGCACACAATCTGCTCTCGGCGCACATCGACAACCACCTGTTCCACGGCAACGCCCTCGGGCTCGATCCAAAGCGCATCGTCTGGCGCCGGGTCATCGACATGAACGACCGGGCATTGCGCCACATCACCATCGGTCAGAATGGCTTGGCGGATGCGCTTGCGCGCGAAGAGGGTTTCGACCTGACGGTGGCATCGGAAGTGATGGCCGCGCTCTGCCTGGCCGAATCCCTCGATGATTTGCATGAACGGCTGGGCAATATGCTGATCGGTTATGGCGGGCCGGATGGCAACATGCCCTTCTTTGCGCGGGATCTGAAAGTCACCGGCGCCATGACCGCACTACTGAAAGACGCTCTCAAACCGAATCTGGTGCAAACGCTGGAAAACAACCCAGCGCTGATCCACGGTGGCCCGTTCGCCAATATTGCACATGGCTGCAATTCCTTGATCGCCACGCGCAGTGCACTGAAGCTGGCAGATTACGTGGTCACCGAGGCGGGTTTCGGTGCCGATCTGGGTGCCGAAAAATTCATCAATATCAAATGCCGGCAGGGCGGTTTGAAACCGGCGCTGGCCGTGCTCGTGGCCTCGGCGCGCGCACTCAAAAGCCATGGCGGAGCCAAGCCCGATCAGCTTGAGCAGGAAAACTCTGCTGCTTTGCTCGCCGGCATGGCCAACCTTCTTCACCATCACGCCAACCTTCGCGAACAATTCGGCCTGCCGGTAGTCGTGGCGATCAATCCGTTTCCGGGCGATACACCTGCGGAGCTTGCACTGTTACTGCAGGAGTGCACCCGTCACGGACTGCGCGCGGTGGTCAGTTATCACTGGGCCGAAGGTGGTGCGGGAGCCGAAGCACTGGCTTTGGCGGTTCTGGGCGAGATCGACCACACCGACAACAATTTTTCCTTGCTCTATCCCGACGACATGCCGCTGCGGAAAAAAATAGCGCGCATTGCCAGCCGTATTTATGGTGCCAACGGGTTTAGCGCACCAGATGCCGTACTGACTGAAATCGACCAACTGGATCGTGTGTACCGTCATTTCCCGATATGTATGGCCAAAACACCCTATTCCTTTACCGGTGCAGCGCCGGGCCAGCCACTACCGGTGCATGCGGTACGCTTGGCGCGCGGCGCGGGATTCCTGGTGGTCCTGAGTGGCAAGATCATGACCATGCCCGGGCTACCCGAACATCCCGCCAGTGAAAGGATCGACGTTTTGCCGGACGGACGCATTACCGGCTTGCAGTAATCTATCAAATCCCTCGCTTTCGCATGCAGACTGTTCCCGTTCGGCAAGGCAATGCGACCGGTTATCATTCCCGTTGACCTTCCACCAAAAGGGCCGATATCCTGTTGCCCCCACCTCGCTAGCGTTAAATATCATGTTCAAATTTGTGCTTTCCAGCGTGTTTTTCGTTTTGCTCGTTGCCATCCCTGCTCATGCGCATCAGTTCAAATTGCAATCTCTGACTATCAAACATCCCTGGTCCCGGGCAACAGCGCCCAGCGCCAGCAATGGTGAGGTCTTCATGAAAATTGTTAACGAGGGCCAGGATGCGGATGCGCTGTTGGGTGCGTCCGGCCCGGGGCTTGCCGAAAAGATCGAATTACAGATGCCCAGGGAAGAAGCCGGTGTGATGCACATGCATCCCGTTTCGCAAATCGATATTCCGGCACACGACAGTGTGGCACTCAAGCCGGGCAGTTTTCATCTCGTGCTGTTCGGCCTGAAAAAACCGTTGATCAAAGATGAACTAGTGCCTTTGAATCTTCGCTTCCGGAAGAGCGGTGATATCAAGGTGGAAATAAAGGTCGAAGCCATGGATACCATGTCGGAAAATATGAACAGCCACCACTGATCCCGTCAATCCTCTACACTCGCTTTGCCAACGTTGGTCATCTATCGACGGCAACCGCCGGTCACCACCCTGTCGGTACACCGTCTTTTGCGTCAGAATGCGCTTTTTTAGCCAGGCTCCGCTTCGCATGACCAATCAAGAACTTCTCCAGCGCAGTTTGGCGGCCGTCTGGCATCCGTGTACCCAGATGAAGCAGCACGAATCCTTTCCGCTGATCCCGATCAGCCGGGGCGAAGGCGTCTGGCTGTATGACTGCGAAGGCCGCCGCTATCTCGACGCGGTATCCAGCTGGTGGGTCAACCTGTTCGGCCATAACGAACCTCGCATCAAGGCGGCGATCAACCGGCAGATGGATAGCCTGGAACACGTGATGCTGGCCGGTTTCACCCACGAACCCGCCGTTCGTCTGTCCGAGCAATTGGCTGAACTGACCGGTTTGGGACACGCGTTTTATGGCTCCGATGGGGCATCAGCGACAGAAATCGCCTTGAAGATGAGCGCGCATTACTGGCGCAACCATGGTCAGGCACAGAAAAATCGCTTCATTTATCTGCAAAACAGTTATCACGGCGAGACGCTGGGCGCGTTATCGGTCACTGATGTGCCCATTTTCCGCAGTGCCTATGCCCCCTTGGTGCGTGACAATTTCTGTGTCATGAATCCGGATTGGCGACAGGCGCTTCCAGGCGAATCGGCACATGATGTGGCCGAACGCGCAGCGCAGGCGCTTGAAGCGCTATTGGCTGAAAGACATGGGGGAATTGCCGCACTGATTCTGGAACCATTGGTACAAGGGGCGGCAGGAATGGCGATGTATGATGCGCATTACCTACGCCGCGCCCGGTCACTATGTGACCAATTTGGCGTACACCTGATCGCCGATGAAATCGCGGTTGGCTTTGGCCGCACCGGCACGATGTTCGCCTGCGCACAGGCAGGCATCCATCCGGACCTGCTTTGCCTTTCAAAAGGCATAACGGGCGGTTACTTGCCGCTTGCTGCCGTACTATGCAAGGATGACATTTACCGTGCTTTCTACCATGATGATACTGCACGTGGTTTTTTGCATTCCCATTCGTACACAGGCAATCCTCTGGCATGCGCTGCGGCACTGGCGACACTAGCGATCTTTGCGGAAGACGATGTGATTGTGCGGAACCGGGAAAAAGCTTGTCGTTTCGATGCCGTTTTTTCCGAACTTGCCAACCACTCCCGGGTGAAAAACTGGCGGCGGACTGGCATGATCTGGGCATTTGATGTACTCGGTAGCTCGCCTGGCTTTGCCCAGCAATTTTTTGCTGCGGCGCTGGCCCAAGGTTTGCTAGTAAGACCGATTGGGGAAACGGTTTATTTCATGCCGCCCTATGTAATGAATGACGACGAGGCGCAGCAGCTTGCCACAGGCACGCTGCGTGCACTCGACCAAACTCGCTAGCCACTAGGTATCTTGATCCATGCAGCTGTTGCTTGAATTGCCGGAGATCTCTCCGGCCCTGGCCAATGTTGTCGAAACCAATCCGAAAAAACTTCGGGACTGGCTGATCGGGCTGCCGTCTTCCAACGTCATCGAGGCCGGTCGCCAGATCCACGATGCGCTGGCCTCGCTCAACCGCATCGAGTTGGCTATTGATGACCGTATCAAATTGCTGGCCGAGTACGAAACGATGCTCGACCTGATGGCTGGCGGATTTGAAGCGGAATATGCCGCTGCCGGCTTGCCGGTGAAGGAGCACGCCAAACAAGCCGCAGCAATCTACCGCAGCTTGTGGCTTGAAATGGCCATGGCCTGGAAAGTGGTTCTGGTCAACCGGATGGAAAAACGATCATTGTTCGGGGTGAACGGAAAGGCAGAGCCCCTGTTTATTCAGCGCGTGCTCAACAGCTATTGGCGCGTCTACCGAATTTGCTGTCGCTTATATCAACCGATGCCATCCGGGGTCTGGGGTGAAATTCATCAAATGTTCCGGCTCGGTGCTAAAAACCAGTTCCTGAATGAACCGGCCACTCCCAAGAATCACTCAATTTCAGCAACGTACAAACGCATCCTGCTGCTGGCCTTGGCCGATCCGCTGCGCTTCGCCCCGCCCGAGCAGGACAAGGTGGTCGAAATCGTGGAGAGCTACAGTTACCTCGCGCATTTCCAGCCCACCGCCAGTCTGACGAGTCAGGCGGGGTATTTTCTGATTGAGCTCGACACCGATACTCCCCCACGTTTTGTGGGCAATAGAACGATCGAGGGTACCAACCTGACCAGCGTTCTGCTCGATACCACTGAATTGTCGCGCCACTTGCACAAGACCGAAGCGGCCATTGAAGAGAAGGCTCCCTTGGCACATGATCGCGCCAAGGTCCTGGTCCGCTTGCAGATCTTGCGCCGGATCATCCGCCAGTGGACCATCACGCCACAACGCACTTTTCAGCGTATTCCCTCGTCCTCGCTGGTCGATATCGTGTTTGGCTTGCGCTCAGTCCTGACTGAACTCAGTCATGGTCAAATCCTGAACCCGCCACAGACAAGCACGCCACCGGAGCACCATGACGAACAGGAAACTATTTTGCCGCCACCGTCGCGGGAAGTTCGGCGAACCCAATGGCAAGTTCTGAATGAGAGTCCTGGGGGATTTGCCGTACATTCAGTCTCCGTTGGGGATGAGCAGGTTCATGCTGGCGATGTAGTTGCGCTTCGTGCCACACTGGACTCTCCCTGGCTGGTCGCCTCGGTGCGCTGGCTGCAAGTCAATGAAGACAACAGTCTTGAAATGGGACTGCAGGTCATGTCCGCACGCGCAGTGCCCGCCTTGATTAGCCCTACGATCGGCGCCACGCCAAATTACCTGCCAGCCGTACTGTTGCCAGAAATCGCGGCACTCAAACAACCAGCACGCATCGCGGCGAGCAAGGGCACTTATACTCCGCTGCGTGAGCTATCCATCCTGACTGCCACCGGAATGCATAAGGTACGGGCTTCGAAACTGGTCGAGCAGCAGATGAGCTACGATCTTTTTGATTACCAGACGGATCAACCCATACACGTGTAATCAGTCTTTCTTCTTGGCTCGCGGATGGGTCTGGTCGTAGATTTGCGCCAGATGCTGAAAATCCAGATGGGTATAGATCTGCGTCGTGGCAATGCTGGCATGACCCAGCAATTCCTGGACCGCACGCAGATCGCCCGAAGATTGCAGCAGATGGCTGGCGCAGCTATGGCGCAACTTGTGCGGATAGAGCGGTTCAGCCACGCCAAGTTTGATCCGCCATTGCGACAGGCGTAATTCCACGGCACGGGTCGTCAGGCGTTTGCCTCCCTTGCCAACGAATACCGCTGTTTCTGTCTCTGCGGCCAGCGTCGGACGCAAACTCAGCCAGGCTTCGAGCGCCGCTATGGCCTTCTGACCCACCGGCACGACACGCGTCTTTCCCCCTTTGCCCAGCACCATCGCCATACCGTGCGCCAGATCAAGACTGGTTAACGGCAATCCGGTCAGTTCGGCGACCCGCAATCCGGACGAATAGGCGAGCTCGAATATCGCTTTGTCTCGCACCGCGAGCACATCGTCATCCGGTAAATTATCGAGAAAACCACCGATATCATCGGTGGTCATGGCTGCAGGAAGTTTTTTGCCGCTACGCGGGGCACGCACGCCCTCGACCGGGTTGGTCGGCCAGGAAAAATCGCGCGCCATGATCCGGTAAAAAGCGCGCCAGGCAGAAAGTACGCGGGCGATACTGCGCCCGCTCAAACCGCGGCTCGCCAGTTTGCGCACGAAACCGCGAATCTCGACCGGAGAAAGAGTGGCATATGTTCTTCCCGCAGCCAGTTCCTGCAGCAATGCCAAATCGCGGGAGTAAGCAGAGAGGGTATGCGCGCTGGCGCCACCCTCGCCAATCAAGTGGCGTTGAAAATGCAGGAAAAATACGTCATCCGCCGCAGGCACAACATCGGGCACCGCGACGGATTCGGTCATGGCATTCAGACTTCGGCCGGAACCGGTTCAAAGCGCACGATGCGCAACAGTGCAGCCGAGACCAATTCTGACAGGCGCTGCAGATAGAGCGTGCCCATGTCGGGATAAAAACGCTCGCTGTCCTCACTGGCCATGACCAGAATACCAAACGGCTCATCGCCGGCGCGCAGGGCAAACAGGGCAAACGATTTCAATCCCGATCCGGCTTCGCCGAACCAACCCAGGACTTCTTCCGTCACGTACGGGCCGCAATAAGGAGAAATCAAGTTCTGCGCCAGTCGTCCCACTTCTTCGCCAACCGGCTCGAATTCACGCAAAACGCCAACGACATTGGGCATCCACAAACGCAAAGCCACATGCGGGACACCGAAACGTTCACGCAGATGATATTCCAGCGTACCGATCACCCCGGCAAGATCCTCCGCACGCAGCAGATCCACCGTCAGGCGGTGCAACTTGTCCGACGTGACGTCGTTTTCTTCGCCGAATTGCAGTAACTCAGATAGGCGAAGTTCCAACGCACGGTTTTTCTCGCGCAGGGTCAGTAGTTGACGCTCGGCCAGTGAAACCGCCTGCCCCCGGTGGGAATGGGGGACATAGATCTGGGATAGTTCATCGGCAAATTCTTCAAAGAATTCCGGATTCTGCCGGAGCCATTCCACAATTTCGATCGATTGCATTGATGCGCTCCCAAAATTGAAATCAGACACTCAGATTGCCTTCAAAAACTGTTTCTGCCGGCCCGGTCATCCACACTGGCTCATCCGGCCCGGCCCAACGAATCGTTAACTCACCGCCACGGGTACTGACGCGAACCGTATTATCCAGCAAACCCCGGCGGATACCCGCTACGACCGCCGCACACGCACCAGTACCGCAAGCCAGCGTTTCGCCCGCGGCGCGCTCAAACACGCGCAGGCGGATCGCGTTCCGTGAAACAATCTGCATAAAGCCCGCGTTCACCTTTTGCGGAAAACGCGGATGCAATTCGATCAGCCGCCCTTGTTCAGCCACCGGCGCCATATCGACATCGGCCACGACCTGCACCGCATGCGGATTGCCCATCGACACCACCGTGATCTCAAGCGTGTTTCCGCTGACCACCAGCGCATGCGTCACAGCATCGGCCTCGGCCACAAACGGGATTTCGGTCGGCAAAAAACGCGGCAGCCCCATGTTTACCGTAACTTCACCGTTGTCTTCCAGGCGCGGGTAAATGATGCCCTTCGCCGTTTCCACTGCGATCTCGCGCTTGGCCGTGAGTCCTTTATCGTACACAAACCGGGCGAAGCAACGTGCCCCGTTGCCGCATTGTTCAACCTCACTGCCATCGCAATTGAAAATCCGATAACGAAAATCGACATTGGGCAACGCTGAACGCTCAACCAGCAACAGCTGGTCAAAGCCAACGCCAAAGTGACGATCGCCCAGGCGAGCGATCACATTGGTATCCAGGGCCACCGCCTGGCTAACGCCATCGATCACCATGAAATCATTGCCGAGGCCATGCATTTTGGTAAAGCTCAGTTTCATGCGGATTCCAGCTATTTTTATCTAGGCACTAGCGTAACGGCAAAGCGGGGCGGATTCAAATGAAAAGGCTTGATACAACATGAATAGGACTAATCCGAGTCGAATCCCGCTCAGTTGCACAGTCTGCGCCATTCAATCTTGATGCAACGGTCCATCACGACAAACAGACCGGCATCCCGTGCACGCTGCGCCGCCGCCTCATTAACGATGCCCAACTGGATCCAGATCGCCGGCAGCTTGAGACGAATCGCCTCGTCGACCACGCTGTCGACTTCCTGTGCGTTGCGGAAGACGTTGACCAGATCGATGGCATGCGGAACGGCGGCCAGATCGGCATACGCCGTTTCTCCCAAAACTTCCTGCACGCCCGGCCGCACCGGGATAATCCGGTATCCCTGCGACTGCATGATCTTGGATACGCCAAAGCTCGGTCGATCCGGCTTGGGCGAGAGACCAACGACAGCGATGGTTTTGACGCGTTGCAATAATGCACGGATTTCCGCATCGGATGGATTTTGGAATGACATGGCGATCACCTCAATTAGAATGCACAGTTTAAGTATGCCTCAGGAATAAACCGTGATTGATCTCTATCTGGCTTCCGGCAGTCCGCGCCGACGCGAATTACTGGCGCAAATCCATGTGACCTTCGAAAAAATCAGCGCGCCGGTCGATGAAACGCCACTGCCGGACGAGCTGGCGCACGATTACGTGTTACGGCTGGCACGCGCCAAGGCCGAAGCCGGCTGGCTGCAGATGCAAGCGCAAGGACTATCACCACGCCCGGTACTCGGCGCCGATACCACGGTGGCCCTGGCCGATCACCTGCTTGGCAAGCCGGATGACGATGCGCACGCCACTGCCATGCTACAGATGCTCTCCGGCACCACGCACGAAGTGCTGACCGCCGTGGCACTGCGCACCGAATCCGCTTGCGATGCGGTGTTATCGACCAGCAAGGTGCGCTTTGCCAAGATCAGCGCGGCGCAGATTGCCGCGTATGTCGCCAGCGGCGAGCCGCACGACAAAGCCGGCAGCTACGGTATTCAAGGGCTGGGCGGATTGTTTGTCGAGCATCTCGACGGCAGTTTTACCGGGGTGATGGGGCTGCCGCTGCATGAAACGGCCTTGCTGCTGGCACGCCAAGGGCTGGGGTTCCTGGCGCAGGAATAAGCCCAAGCAAGGTCAAAACAAAACCAGATTGTCGCGATGGATCAGTTCCGGTTCGTCGATATAGCCGAGCACCGCTTCAATCTGGCCGGTGGGCAACTTCAGGATGCGCCGGCCTTCCTGCGCACTGTAGTTTGCCAGGCCTCGTGCGATTTCAAGCCCGGCTTCGTCAACGCAACTGACCACGTCGCCGCGCAGGAATTCGCCTTCCACCGCCGTGACACCAATCGGCAACAAGCTGGAGCCATGCGCTTGGACCGCTCGTACCGCGCCCTTGTCGAGCACCACGCGGCCTTTGAGTTGCAGATGATCGGCGATCCATTGCTTCTTCGCCGCCAACGGTGAGGTATTAGCCTGCAGCTGGGTGCCAATGCACTCGCCCCCAGCCAGCCGCGCCAGGACATTTTCTTCGCGGCCGCAGGCAATCACCGTCGCCGCGCCGCTGCGTGCCGCCCGCTTGGCCGCCAGAATCTTGGTCAACATCCCACCGGTTCCCACGCTGGAACCTGCACCACCGGCCATGTCTTCCAGCTCAGGATTACCCGCTTCTGCGTTTTCAACCAGGGTTGCGGCCGGATCTTTGCGTGGATCGGCCGTATAGAGTCCACGCTGGTCGGTGAGAATCACCAGCACATCGCCTTCGATCAGGTTGGTCACCAATGCTCCGAGCGTATCGTTGTCGCCGAACTTGATTTCGGCCGTGACCACCGTGTCATTTTCATTGATGATCGGAATCACGCCCAGATTCAGCAAGGTCAGCAAGGTCGAACGGGCATTAAGGTAACGGGTGCGGTCCGACAAATCTTCATGGGTCAGCAGCACCTGTGCCGTTTTCAAGCCATGAGCACGAAATGCCGACTCATACGCTTGGCACAACCCCATCTGCCCAACCGCAGCGGCTGCCTGTTTCTCGTGTACCGCTGTCGGCTTTTCCTTCCAGCCCAGTCGTGCCACTCCTTCAGCCACGGCACCGGACGAGACCAAGGCAACCTGTTTGCCGTTACGGGCAAGCTCGGCAATTTCCCGCGCCCAGCGCGACAACGCTTGGTGGTCGAGCCCCTTACCGTCATTGGTGACCAGACTGGAGCCTACTTTGACGACGATTCGGTGTGCGGCGTGAACAACGCTGAGTGACATGGTGTGTGTGATCCTTTGACAGGCTCTCATTATAACGGCAAGGCAGTCGCGACCGACACATGCCGTGGTCAAATCCAATGCTGGATTGGTCCTAGTGAAAGCGTGGGGGCGTCAAGCTGGCGGAACGACCGCCGACAACGCACTGGTCAGCCGCCGACACTCCGGTTAAGCTGCGCCGAACATCATGTTTTACCGGATGGACGCCTATGCCCCCCTCACGCACCACGCCGCTGCAGGAAATCATCGAACTGGCCTTGCTTGCAGGTCTGCTCGTTCACCAATCTGGTGGCGACACCGCACGCACCAGCGCCACAATCCGCCGCATGGCGCTCGCTTTGGGCGCCAGCCGTGCAGATACCGTCGTATCTTCGCTGAATATCGGCGTGACCATCGAGCAGGGCAGTGCGCGTGAAACGGCCTTCCGCAAGGCACCGCATATGGGCGCCAATTTCACCATGCTCACGGCCGTGGCCCAAGTCGTCGAGGCCGTGGAAGAACAAAAGCTCAATGCCCAAAGCGCACGCTGCCAACTTGAAGATATCGCGCGGCAACCCCAGCGCTATCCGCACTGGCTGATCGCGCTACTGGTCGGCGTATCTTGTGGCGGCTTTGCCGCGCTATTTGGCGGAGATCCTGTGGCCATTCTGTGCACGACGCTGGGGAGCAGCATCGGCATGGCGCTGCGCCTGTTTTTGCACCGTCGCCATTACGTACCCTTCATGTTTGCATTTGCGTCCAGCCTGACCGCCATGCTGATCACCGGTCTGTTGCTCAAGCTGGCCCACTCCAACACACAAGAAGAAGCCATGGCTGCTTCGGTATTGTTTTTGATTCCTGGCGTACCGTTTATCAACGGGGCGGCGGACCTGTTCCACGCCAATTATCTCAATGGCATGGTGCGGATCATGATGGGGGTGCTTTTTGTGATCGGTATCGCGGTGGGCGTCAGTCTGGCCCTGCGCATTTTGTGAGGATGAGCGGATGAATGCCTGGTTACTGGAACTTTGGGCCGCCCCGGCCGCGTTGGGTTTCGCATTGCTGTTCAATGTCCCGCCACGCTCGCTGATCGCCTGCTGTACGCTGGCGGTGCTCGGTCACGCCTGTCGCAAGGCCGTGGTCGTCTTGGGTGGCGACATCGTACTGGGCACCTTGTTCGGCGGTGTAGTCATCGGCATCGCCGCCGAATGGTGGGCCAAGCGTCACCGCATGATTCCCACCGTCTATTCCATTAGCGCCGCGATCCCGATGGTGCCCGGCACTTTCATGTACAAGGCCGTGCAGGGTTTGCTTGGCATCGCCAATATCTCGAAGCTGCCCGCAGCTCAAGAAAACGCCCAGTTGTTGTTGACCGATGCCAGCATCAATGCGGTCAAGGCCAGCATGATTCTGTTGGCGCTGGCATTTGGTATCGCCGCACCCATTCTATTTTTACCTCCCCGTCGCGATTGAATCAGCGCGCATAACGCGTCGGATCGGTCACGCCCGCGGCCTCGAATCCGGCTCGACGCAGACGACAGGCATCGCATTCGCCGCAGGCCCGGCCTTCGCTATCGGCTTTGTAACAGGTGACGGTCTGGCCATAATCCACACCCAACGCCGTACCTTTCTGGATTATCTGACCCTTGGACAGAAAAATCAGCGGCGTATGAATGTGCAGTGAGGCTCCTTCCACCCCGGCCTTGGTCGCCAAGCGCGCCATGACCTGATATGCCGAGATGAATTCAGGTCGGCAATCCGGATAGCCGGAATAATCGACTGCGTTCACCCCGATAAAGATATCATCCGCGCCCAACACTTCGCTCCAGGCCAGCGCGTACGACAACATAACCGTATTGCGTGCCGGCACATAGGTAACGGGAATGACGTTGCCCTGCACACCGTCCGTTGGCACCGGGATATTCGCATCGGTCAATGCCGAGCCCCCAAATGCAGCTAGGTCGATTTTCACTACCCGATGCTCCGCTGCACCCAAGGTTTTGGCGACACGTGCCGCGGCGGCCAACTCGGCATTGTGACGCTGGCCATAGTCGAAGGAGAGGCAATACGCCTCGTAACCCTGGCTCTTAGCAATAGCCAGGCACGTGGCTGAATCCAGCCCGCCAGAGAGAAGAATGACGGCTTTTTTCATGAGAAATCCTTATCAATCCAGTTTCGGCAAACGCCGCAAAATTTAATTTTTTTGTAGCCGTATCAGCCAAGCGAGAGCACACCAATGCAGGCTGCGGGAAACCCGCACACTGCAAATTCCTGTGGGACGGCAAGTGGCAAAGGCTCCACCATCTGGCACTTAGACCCCGGGACGATCGCCCCATAGAATCTTGTGTAACTGCACCTGCACCCGCACCGGCAAGCGGTCTTCCAACACCCAGTTCGCTAGATCAACCGGTGGCAAGGTTTCCCAGACCGGGGAAAAACTGACGGGGGCAATTTTTTCCAGACCCCGTTCGCGCAAAACACCGCGTGCCCATTCATAATCCGCCCGATCACACAGCACAAACTTGATTTCATCCTGTGCATTCAGCAAAGACAGATTTTCCCAGCGATTTTGCACCATCTCACCGGAGCCCGGCGTTTTGATATCGACGATACGTGAAATACGCTCGTCCACCGCATCGACCGGCAAGGCACCGCTGGTTTCCAGGCTAACCGAGTAACCGGCATCGGCCAGTCGGGCGAGCAGGGCATGCACTGCCGCCTGCGCCAGGGGTTCGCCTCCCGTTACGCACACATACGTTGGGGTGTACTGCGCCACCTCGGCCAGGACGGCATCCACCGCCATCGCTTGACCGCCGGAATAGGCATATTTGCTGTCACAGTAGGTGCAGCGCAGCGGACAGCCTGTCAGGCGAACAAACACCGTCGGCAAGCCGATACGGCTGGTTTCACCTTGCAGGGAATAGAAAATTTCGCTGATGCGCAGCGTTTGAGGGCGATTCATTGTTGCTCCTGACCAGATAATTGTCCGGCGGAAAAATAAAACGGCGCCGGGTGTTACCGACGCCGCATGAACACGAAAAAATTAGTTCGCCGTCGTCAATGCACGTGAAGCCGTGGCTGCGGCTTCGGACTGAGGATATTTCTCCACGATGCCAAGCAAATATTTCCGTGAAGTCTTGGTGTCTTTTTGTGCCGCAGCAATGGACGCCAGGCCGAGAAGCGCATCCGGGGCACGTGGATCATCAGGCATTTTGCTCACGACCGTGTTAAATGCGTTTTTGGCAGATTTGTAATCCTTGAGCGCGGCATAGCCTGCTCCCATCCAATAGGTTGCCTCTGCCTGTTTGGTGCTTTGCGGATTGTCGCTGATAAATTTGCTGAGTGCGGCAATCCCGTCTTTGTGTTTTGCCCCTTTCACCAAGGCAATCGCATCATCAAGCTGCTTCTTCTCGGCGGCTTGCTGCGCATTTTTCTGATCAAGCTTGGCTTGTTCCTTGGCTTGCTCCATGGTGCGCAAGCGCGTATCCAGGTCCACATACAGGTCTTTTTGGCGCTTGATCGCTTCGTCCTGATTGAACTGCAGCACTTCTATCTTGCCGCGCAGATTCGCAATCTGTTCATTGAGCTTGTCGATTTGACTCAGCAGCTCAAGCATCCGTTTGTTGGCCGCTTCGAGCGGCAACAACCGTTCATCCTGCTTTTGCAATTGTCCTTGAACCTGCGCACGCAAATCAAAAATCTGCTGGCGCGCTTCGTCGTCCGAAAAAAGACTCGCATGCGCTTGCGCAGCAAAAACAAAAAGAAGGAGGGCAGCAATGCGTTTCATGGATATTTTCCTGACAAGAAAAAGGCTCCGACGTCTGTCCATGCACGCTAAAAACTGCATGGAGATGCGTAGGAGCCCTATTTTATGCCGAAGCACTTACTTGGTGGGGAACTTGGCTTCGCCTGGGTAAACAATTTCTACGCGACGATTCTTGGCCCAAGCCGCTTCATCATGACCATCGACAGCCGGGCGTTCTTTGCCATAGCTGATGGTTTCAACTTGCTTGGCATCCACGCCATAAGCCGACACCATGGCTTTTTTCACTGCGTCGGCACGCTTTTGGCCCAAAGCCAGATTGTATTCAGCGGTACCGCGCTCATCGGTATGCCCTTGCAGGGAAACGCGTGAGCCATTGGTCAAGGTCAAGTAATTTGCATGTGCCTTAACCAATTCAGCGTACTCGTCCTTGACATTGTACTTGTCAAAGTCGAAGTAAACCTCACGCTGGGACAGGATGTTATTCGGGTCAGTCAATTGGTTGTAGGCACCAGGTGCGGCAACTACTGGGGCACTCGGGGCAACAACCGTCGACGAGGACGAAGCTTGCGGCTGGGAGGCCGGTTGAACAACCGGGGCAGGTTGCTGGCTGGCACATGCTGCGAGCAAGGCGCAGGCCAAAAGGCTAAGACCAATCTTCTTCATTATTCACTCCATGCAGGTTATAAAATAGTACAACTCATGAGCCATATTCATGGCCCAAATCATATGGGCTTCGCTTATTTGAGCAGCGGGCCCCACGCCGGTTGCCGAACTTCACCCGACACCGTCTTGATACGCTGTTTCACGCGGCCATCGTTTGAAACTATTGCGAGCGTTCGGCGGCGGCCGTCCAGCGTTTCATACAAAATCATCCGGCCATTGGGCGAAAATGACGGCGAATCGTCATCCGGGCTATCCGTCAACGCCATGATTTGCCGAGTGGATATATCCATTACCGCAATATGGTAGCCCCCAGTCGTTTTGGACACGAAGGTAATCATGCGACCATCGGGAGACAGCTTTGCCGAAGCATTATACGCCCCACTAAAGGTCAATCGTTCCGCATCGCCCCCAGCCAGCGCCTGACGATAAATCTGCGGACTTCCTCCGCGATCCGAAGTAAACAGCAACGCACTCCCATCCGGCGTCCAGGAAGGTTCGGTATTGATATCGCCAACAAAGGTAAACCGCCGCGCCGCGCCCCCTTCCGCATTGATCAGATAGACCTGCGTACCACCATCTTTGGTAAGCGCCACCGCCAGTGTTTTACCATCCGGAGACCAGGCCGGGGCGGAATTATTACCACTGAATGCCGCGACGGCCTTGCGCCGACCACTGGCCAGATTGTGGGTAAATACCACGGCTTTTTTCCGTTCGAAGGAAACATAAGCCAGATTGGCTCCATCCGGTGACCACTTGGGAGACAGAATCGGCTCTTTGGACCCAAGGATGGTTTGTGCGCCAAAGCCATCGGAATCGGCCACCTGCAGTTCATAGCGCGAGCCAGTTTTGAGTACATAGGCAATGCGCGAATTGAACGCGCCGGGTTCTCCGGTAATCTTTTCGTAGATCATGTCGGCAATCTGGTGCGCGGCGCGGCGCAGTTGCTGTGGTTGAGCGTGCATTTCATAGGAAATAAGCTCGCGTCGAGTGGCCGCTTCCAGCAGCCAGAAGCGGATACGCACATCATTCGCACCGGGTTCGACCTGACCCACCAGCACGGTCTGCGCACCACGACCAGTCAAGGCCTGAGGATTGATTTCTGCCGGCGCATAGGGAACAGGCGACATATCGCCGGCATTGATCACCCGGAACAATCCGGAAAGATTCAGGTCATTACTGATGACCGGGGTCAGCGGCTGGGTCAGCCCCACTTCACCGCGCAGCGGCGTAATGGCAATCGGGTATTGCTGGCTACCCACCCCCACGATTTCAATGGCAACATCGGCGCGAACTGGGCCCATCAACAGCAAGGCCACGCCCGCCAGTACACAACTGCAACGAATTCGTTTGATCCAATTCATGCCTAATTCCTCAATCAATCCTGCAATCGCCACTATCCTTGGCGCAGAAACTCAACGTCCATTCGCGCATATCCCCGCTAAAAAGCTTGCCACCCGGTTGCGGCGGGAAGGTATGCGTGGTCATCACCGCGCGTCTCGCCGCTTCAGCATAAGCCGGATCGCCAATCGATTTCAGCAATTGCGCATCGCGAATTGTCCCGTCCGGCAGCAAAAACACCTTGATTTTCGCCTTGGCGCTATCCGGCTTATTGTCCGGATACACCAGATTCGATTTGATCAAGCGTACCACCTGCCCCAGATAATCATTACCCGGATGACCGCCGCCGCCGGCATCCTGACCCACATTGGCGACCGCCTTCGGATTGGTGCCAATACCGCCCGGTTTTCCATTCGGCCGAGCGATTTCTGATTTTTTACCGAGATCGGATAGTGCGCCTTGCATCAACTGATCGAATTCCGAGGGCTTGGGCTCAGATTTTTTGACCACTTCTTTTTTCGGTTCGGGCTTCTTTTCAATTTTCAGCTCCGGCTTAGGCTCCGGTTTCTTGATTTCGGCCTTCGGAGGCGAAGCTGGTTGAGGCTTGGGCTTTTCTACCGGTTTGGGCTTGACCTTTTGCTCAACGATCTCCGGTTTTTTAACTGGAACAGGCTCTGGTTGAGGCGTTGGCTCAATCTTGGGCACGGGTTTCGGCTCTGGCTGCGGCGCGGCTTCTACCACCGGCGCCGGCGGCGGGCTGCCCCACAGTTCCACCGAAACGGTTTCAACCCGATGGGTACTCCAGTTCACCGAAAGGTACAAAAACAGCACCAGCAAGCCATGCATGGCCAACGCGAGCAGGAACGAAATCCCACGGCGCTCGTCGCGTTCAAAAACATGGCGGTCGGCGTGAAAGGCTTCCATCGGTTTATTTGGCTTGCACCTGCAGGCCGACCCGGGCGACATTGGCTTTTTTCAGCGCATCCATGGCATTCATCACCAGTTCATAACGCACCGATTTGTCGGCACCGATCACGACCGGGCGCTCCGGTTCAGCGGCCAGTTTTTCCTGCACGGCAACCACCAGCGCATTGGCATCGGCCAGCGTGCGGGTATCGCCCTTGTTTTTTTCATCGACGAGTTTGAGCAAGCCGTCGGCAGCGATTTCGACGCGCAACGGGGAGGCGTTGATCTGGTCGGATTTGCCCATGGTAGGCAGATTCACCACGCCTTGCTGCATCATCGGCGTAGCAACCATGAAGATCACCAGTAATACCAGCATCACATCGATATACGGAACGACGTTGATCTGGCTCATTGAGCGGCGAGGGCGGCGGGCCATGATGTGCCCTTAGCGCGCAGCCTGACGCTGCAGAATGTTGGAGAACTCTTCGATGAAGGTATCGAAGCGGTTGGCCAGCTTGTCGATATCATGGGCAAAATGGTTATAGGCCACCACTGCGGGAATCGCGGCAAACAGGCCGATTGCGGTCGCTACCAACGCTTCGGCAATCCCCGGCGCCACGTTAGCCAGCGTAGCCTGACCAACATTGGCCAAGCCGCGAAACGCATGCATGATGCCCCACACCGTACCAAACAGCCCCACGTAGGGAGAAACCGAACCAACGGTCGCGAGGAATGCCGTATGCGCATCAAGGTGATCCAGCTCACGCTGGCAAGCCGCGCGCATTGCCCGGCGGGTTCCTTCCATTACATTGGAAAGCTCCATACTGCCGCGTTGGCGCAACTTGAGAAATTCAGCAAACCCGGCGTGGAAAATTTTTTCCATCCCTTGTCCGCCATTATCGTGTTTGACCTTTTCATACAAGCCGTTCAGATCGGCACCGCTCCAGAAGTGGTCTTCAAAATCTTCGGTATTGCGCAACGCATGACGGATCGTGAAAAACTTGCTGAAAATATGCCACCAAGAGAGGAAGGACACCAAAAACAGCAGCAGCATAACCAGCTGAACAACCAAACTGGCATGGAGTACCAGATTGATAATGGAAAGATCCTGCGACCCTGCAACGGCAACTTCCACGGCTAATTTCTCCCTCTTGGCCTATCAGCGACCATTATTGTAGTCCCCGCGGCAACAATGTTTGTGTTACCGCTTGAAACAAAAAAAACAATTGTGTAAATGTATTTTTAACTTTCAAACAATCCAGCGACACCACGCGGCTCCAATCCAAAATGCTGATAAGCCGCCAGCGTGGCCACTCGCCCGCGCGGGGTGCGTTGCAACAGACCCTGTTGGATAAGAAAAGGTTCCAACACATCTTCAATTGTATCTGGCGATTCACCAATTGCTGCCGCCACGTTATCGAGACCCACCGGACCGCCACCGAATTTATCAATCACTGCCGACAAGAATTTGCGATCCATCACGTCCAGCCCGGCATGGTCTACATCCAGCATTACCAGTGCCGCATCGGCGGTTTCGCGCGTCACCACCCCGTCGGCACGCACTTCGGCATAATCGCGGACCCGGCGCAACAAGCGGTTGGCAATACGAGGGGTGCCGCGCGAGCGCCGCGCGATCTCAAATGCACCATCACCGACAATTTCCACATTCAGCAAACTGGCAGAGCGGGTCACGATGCGCGTCAACTCTTCCGGGGTGTAGAACTCGAGTCGCGCGACGATACCGAAACGATCACGCAGTGGATTGGTCAGCATACCGGCACGGGTAGTGGCTCCGACCAAGGTAAATGGCGGCAGATCGAGCTTGACCGATCGTGCCGCAGGGCCTTCGCCGATCATGATATCGAGCTGGAAGTCTTCCAGTGCCGGGTAGAGAATTTCCTCGACCACGGGTGAAAGGCGGTGGATTTCATCGATAAACAGCACATCGTGCGGTTCGAGGTTGGTCAACAGCGCGGCCAGATCACCGGCACGTTCCAGCACCGGACCGGAGGTCTGGCGCAGGTTGACGCCCAGTTCACGTGAAATAATATGCGCCAGCGTGGTCTTGCCAAGTCCAGGCGGGCCGAACAGCAGCACATGATCAAGGGCTTCGCCGCGCTTTTTGGCCGCCTCGATGAAAATCGACAACTGGCCACGTGCTTTTTCCTGGCCGACATATTCATCGAACACTTTGGGACGCAACGCACGCTCTTGTGCTTCTTCATGCGAAGATAATTTCTGCGCGGTGATCAGGCGCTCGGGCGGTGCAGAGGAAAGGGCGTCGGTTTCGATCATGATCTGTTATGCCTTGGCCAGCGATTTTAACGCCAGCTTGATTCCATCATTGACACCGGCATCTTCCGGCACCAGCTTCAACGCAGCCGCCGCTTCACGCTCGTTGTAGCCCAGCCCCAACAAGGCATGCAGGATATCCTGGCGCGGCGTAGGCGCCAGCATCGGTATTGGCTTCCCGCTCTGCGACAGACTCCCCACGGACAGGCTACCAAGCTTGCCACGCAGCTCCAGCACCAGTCGTTCAGCCGTTTTCTTGCCAATGCCGGGCACCTTGGCCAGGCGAACCGTGTCTTCACCAGCAATCGCCAGCGCCAACTCGTCGGCGTTCATGCCCGAGAGTATGGCCAGCGCAATCTTGGGGCCAATACCGGAAATTTTGATCAGGGAGCGGAAGGTATCGCGTTCGTTGCGCGTGGCAAAACCATAGAGCAGATGCGCATCTTCGCGCACCACATAGTGGACGAACAAAGTGACCTGCTCGCCGAGTGGGGGGAGATCATAGAAAGTGCCCATAGGCACATCCAGTTCGTAGCCAACACCGCCAACATCAATCACGATCTGCGGAGGCTGCTTTTCGATCAGGGTACCGCTGAGACGACCGATCATTTTTTCATCCAATATTTCAGTGCTTCTCGGCTCGCAAAGCTGGCGAGCGAGCCAAAGCAGTTTGCGCGAACCCGGCGCAGAGGGGCCGGAGTGTTCATTTGAGTGCGCGAGGACTCCGAGCACCGCGTGACCTCAAAATGCGCAGGCGCAGCCGCCAGATCAAGCCAAACGGCCACGCTTGATGTTCAAACCCAAACCGGCCAGTTGTTTCATCGCACCACTACCATGCTGTGCATGCGTCAGCGCGACCGCCAACGCATCGGCGGCATCAGCCTGCGGCACACCACTGAGGCGCAGCATGCGCTGCACCATGAAACCAACTTGTTCCTTGTCGGCGTGACCACTGCCAACCACCGCCTGCTTGACTTGCAAGGCGGTATATTCTGCCACCGGCAAACCAGCCAGTACCAACGCGGAAATCGCTGCGCCGCGAGCCTGACCCAGCAACAGGGTCGATGCCGGATTCACATTCACGAACACTTGCTCGACGGCGGTCTGTTCCGGGTGATACGTCGCCACAATTTCAGCGATGCCATCCAGGATTGCCTTGATCCGTGCCGGCAATGCGCCAGCAGGTATCTTGATGCAACCAGAAGCCACATAGGTCCGGTTTTGCCCGGCAATGTCGATCACACCAAAACCGGTCACTCGTGAGCCTGGGTCAATGCCAAGAATACGCATCAATCCAGCCCAAGCGCATTATCGCGACCAAAGCTCCAAGTCCGCGTAATCACCAACACGGTCGCCGGCTTGCCCGTATCGTCCACCATATCATCAGGCAGCTTGGAAAACGGGGAAGCCAGCTGCAAAATTCGAAGCGCTGCCTGGTCAAGTTCGCGATTACCGGAAGATTGCTCAACCTGCGATTTGATAATGCCACCATCACTGTTGATTTCCGCCGTCACCCGCAATCTTCCGCGCAACTTGTTGCCATGCGCGTCGACCGGATAAGCGTAGGTGCCAACGCGTTCAATTTTTTGCGCCCACGAGTCAGCCCATAGCGCCACACTGGTCTGACGAGCTCGCACCCCAATAAAAGCCTTGCGCGGCCGTTCCTGATACGCGTTGTAGTCTTTGCCTATCTGAGCGGCAATTCCAGCCTCACGCAATTGCTGTTTGAGTTGCTCAGGATCCAACCCCTTGCTTTCTGCCTGAGATGGATCCACCTTATCCGTACTGGACAAAGTCGCATCGGATTTGATCCGTGTCATCAACTTGAGTGCTTTTTCTTCCAGTTGTTTTTGCTGTTCAAGTTTTTGCTCTAAAACAGGATCGTGCTGTGCGGCAGGCAACGGTGATTTGGCACGTTGCTTGGCATCCGTGTTTCCTCCGCCGTCCTGGTTCACCTGTGCCAGAACTTCATGCTTGACCGGAGCCAAGCGAGTTTTCTGGTTTACGAGCACGATTTCCATCGGCTCGACAGCAGGGATGCGCTTAGGCGTAGGCATCGTAAAACGTATGCCGCCAATAATAATGGCGTGGGCGAGGGCCGAGACGAGTACGGCCGTAGAAAAAAAACGTTGCTCCCGATCCATCTTGCTATGGTAAAAGCCTGATTTGATTAATCGGCCGAGTGTAGCACAGGCACCCCCAGGCCGGTTTGCATGCCCCTAACCCGTTGCGTAAGATGCAGCGAAAGAACACTCCCGGTATTGGATTGCAGTAATATGGGCCAACGATTCAAGCATGTGTACCTAGTGGCTGCATTGGCATTCGCATCTTTCGCTCATGCCGAGGACGCTGCCAAATTGATCAGGCAATACAATTGCCTTGGCTGCCACGCTGTCGACACAAAAGTTGTGGGGCCAAGCTATAAAGATGTAGCTGCCCGATACCGGGGACAGAAAGATGCCGAAGCGTTGTTAATGAAGGAAATACACAGCGGCATAAAGGGCAAGTGGGGCAGCCAGATCCCAATGCCGCCACAACAGATTAGTGACAACGATCTGAGAATAATAGTTCGTTGGATATTGGCGCAATAGACCGCCCAGCCGCAGAGCTGCGCAGCCGGGTTGCATTACACAGACAAGTTGATTAAGCTGCCTGCCCAGTCGGCTGCCATTGTTTTTTTAGTTTAATCCCAATAAAAGATCGGCAATGACCGATTCCACGTGCGAGACAACATCATGGCCAAACTCTCGGAACAAGACATCCTGAACTGGAAAGGCCCGGAAGAGGATTATATGAATCCGGACCACCTCGCGTTTTTCCGGGAAAAACTGCTTCAAATGAAAGCAGAGCTTCTGGCAAACGCCAATTCAACCAGCCAGCATTTGCAGGAACAGGAAGCGACACCTGATCCCGCTGACCGTGCAACCCTGGAAGAAGAATATGCGCTGGAACTGCGTACTCGCGATCGTGAACGCAAATTGCTGCTGAAGATTGATTCGACCATTCGCAAGATTGATGACGGCAGCTACGGGTATTGCTCTGATACCGGAGAACCTATTGGTCTGGCCCGCTTGATGGCTCGTCCGACGGCGAGTCTGACAGTGGAAGCGCAGGAACGTCGCGAGCGACTGAAAAAACAGTTCGCAGACTAATTGATCCAGCACTGCCATCACCCAAGGCGGCGCGTGTTTTTGCACGCGCCGTAGTTTTTTTGTACGCGCAACAATTTACCCGCCCAATATTTGCACCTCCTGTCAATAGCGGATACCCTATACCCCCTTCCGATTCCGATAAACCGTGCTGCGCCCGGATGGCGTGGCTGCCGCAGGATAGACCATGCCATACCAAACTGACGACCTTCGCATCCAGGAAATCAAAGAGCTGCTGCCCCCGGTTGCCCTGCTGGAAAAATATCCAATCACCGAGTCTGCTGCTGCTACCGTGTTTGAATCGCGCCAAGCCATTCATAACATGCTGAACGGACAGGACGATCGTCTACTGGTGGTCATCGGTCCCTGCTCCATTCACGATACTGCTGCGGCCCTTGATTACGCGCGCCGGCTCAAAACATTGCGCGACAGATTCAAGGTTGATCTGGAAATCGTGATGCGGGTGTATTTTGAAAAACCACGTACCACCGTGGGCTGGAAGGGTCTGATCAACGATCCATTTCTCGATGGCAGTTTCAATATCAACGACGGCCTACGCATTGCCCGCAAGCTGCTGGTAGAACTCACCGATATGGGCATGCCCGCTGCCGGCGAGTTTCTCGACATGATCACTCCGCAGTACATGGCGGATCTGATCAGCTGGGGCGCGATTGGCGCACGCACCACAGAATCCCAAGTTCACAGAGAACTGGCTTCCGGTCTTTCCTGCCCGGTTGGATTCAAGAACGGCACCGATGGCAATTTGAAAATTGCGATTGACGCCATTCGCGCGGCATCTGCACCACACCATTTCCTGTCCGTGACCAAGTTCGGTCATTCAGCCATTGTCTCCACCGCTGGCAACCCGGATTGTCATGTGATTCTGCGCGGGGGCAAGGAACCGAACTACGATGCCACCCATGTGCGCAGCGCGATTGCCGACCTGGCCGCCGCAGGTTTGCCGGAAAAGGTGATGATTGACTTTTCCCATGCCAATAGCCGCAAGGATTACCGACGCCAGCTGGAAGTGAATAAAGACGTCTGCTATCAGGTCGGAAATGGCAATGCCGCCATTGTCGGCGTAATGGTAGAAAGCCATCTGGTAGGTGGTCGCCAGGATCAACCGTTGACCTATGGCCAGTCCATCACGGATGCCTGTATCGGCTGGGAAGACAGCGAAACACTGTTGAGCGATCTGGCCAACGCCGTGGCGCAGCGTCGGGCACTAGCCAAAATTTAGCCCTTTTCCGGTCAAGGCATATCGTCTTATATGTACCCCGCCAGAATACCTGCAGGCGGGGTATTTTATGTAAGTTGTTTATTCATGCAATAACGGTGAAAATCACCCCGTCCTTCGATGCTCAAACCATAAAGTCCTGCCATGCCCCAGCGTTCTGAATTTCCCAAATTGGCCAGCTATATACTGGCCGGGCTCGCTTTATACTGCGCACTGAAATTTTCTCTGGTTGCACCGATATTGATGGGCTTGCTGGTATTTGAACTGGTCCGGCTGGCCTCCACCATTTCACATCTTAACCGCCTTGCTGGCGACAAAGCCCGGTTGGTCGCACTGGTACTCATTGCGGCAACCATTGTTGCCATACTCAGTATTTTTGCCGGTGGCATCTATTCGGTCTCGGCACGCGAAGTTCATTCTGTTCCCGCCATGCTCAAACAACTGGAAACGATCAATGTGTCGTTACGCCAGGACTTGCCTCCTTGGATCGTTTCCCGTCTGCCTGACAATATGGAAGGCTGGCGTATCGCCATCAACGAATGGGCTTCTGGACACATTGTCGAGCTGCAAGGTATTGGCACCCAGGCCGGGCATGTCCTTGCTCAAATCTTGATCGCCATGGTGATCGGGGCCATGATTTCCTTGCGCCTTCATCCACAACCACAAGCGCCCTTGGCCGCGGCATTACAGGCACGTTGCCGCTGCTTTTCTGCCGCATTCCGCAACATCGTGTTCGCACAGATACGCATTTCTGCCCTGAATACTTTCTTTACCGTTTGCTATCTGAGCCTTTTGCTCCCTGCATTTGGCTATTCTCTGCCACTGGTCAAATCGCTGATCGCATTTACCTTCTTCGCAGGCTTGCTGCCAGTGGTCGGCAATCTGATCTCAAATACCGCCATTGTGCTGGTTAGCCTCAGTGTGGCACCGGGTGTAGCTGCCTCGTCCTTGTTGTATCTAGTGATCATTCATAAGCTGGAATATTTTTTGAATGCACGCATCATTGGCGGCAGGATTGCCGCCCGTGCATGGGAATTATTGCTGGCGATGCTGGTTTTGGAAGCTATTTTCGGCTTGCAGGGCGTGGTTGCCGCACCCGTTTTTTATGCCTATTTGAAAGATGAATTGAAGGCTGCACGGCTAATTTGAAATAGGTAGAGTCAGGACCGTGCCCTTTCAACGCTCATTATCGAGCGAACCGCCAGTGAGCACGGCATCCAGGCATAAATCCCAGGGATCTTTGGGCAGGGCCTCGACCTGTTGGCAGGTAAATCCCAAACCAATCAGGCGCGGTTTTTTCCAGTGCCGACGATTCCTGCGAAAGGCAAACGTCGCATCATAGTAGCCTCCCCCTTGACCAAGCCGACCACCCGAAGCATCAAAGCCCACCAGCGGCAGAAACACGCTATCCAATCGGCGCGGCAAATAGCTTTGTCCGTTGAGTAATTCCGGGATGCCATACTGCCCCACGGTCCAGAGCGAGTGCTGGTCAAACCGCACAAACCGCAGTTGTCGCCCGCGTGCCGGGATTTGTGGCAAATACACTTCCGCGCCCCGATGCAACGCCAACAAGATTAATGGCCAGGGCGAAAATTCACTGCCAACGGGTATATACGCTGCGATACGCTTCCCGTGACGCAACCAGCCATTGGCCTTGGCCTGTCGCGCGGCCTGCAATTCAGCATGTTGTCGTACCCTAGGAGACAATGCAGCGCGCTGCTGGCGTAACCAGCGGCGCAAACTGCTCTTTTCGGGATGAGGAGATAAGGAATTCAAGGTCAGGTAGCGGCAATTTATTGCCTGTTCCAACGTAACCAGGTGAATAGAGAAAGCGTCGTCACTTGAAAAACAGCAGGACGGATGAAATCCGTCCTGCCAATTTGGGTTCCCGCGGATGCCGTCCGACTCGCATCTTGAACCCTAGGGTTCAAAGTGCCGCTTTCCGAGGCCATCAGGTGCATTCGACAGAGGAATGCTCACAACAGGCCATATATGGTAGCGACCGGATAATGCTTATCGGTTCAAAGAATCTGAGCCGTAACATGCACCGCAGGAAACTGGTTTGCTCGCCGCGTGCTAGAACAGATCGTTTTGTTCTTGGAGCGCCGCGTCGATCGTTGCATCCATGGATCTGATTCTACGCTGGATCTCACCAATGTCAAAGTCGCCGCCGCCAACTCTTACTTGTAAAAATTCATGTGAAATGTTCAGCGCCGCCATGATTGCGATCTTTTCCAAGCCAACCACTTTGCCGGTTGCGCGGATTTCCTGCATTTTTTCGTTCAGTAAATCAACTGCTTGTAACAAAGTTGGCTCTTCTTCGATGGGACATCCCACTCGAAATTCCCGGCCCATGATGCTGACATCAAGTTGCTTGATTTCGCTCACTGATTTTCCTCCGGGATTTTGGCAAGGATCGCAGCAACCCGTGCGCCAGCACCTTCCAATTTCTGTTTGAGCCTGTGATTTTCCTGCTCGACAACCAGCAACTGTTGCCGAAAATTGCGGTTTTCCACGCGTAAATCGGTACATAGGCGGGCGAGCTGGCAAACTTTTTCTTCAAGTCGGGCGAGTTCAGCTTCCATAATGTATTCCAGGTTGCAAAGTCATGGTGATTCTAAGGTATTTTCTCAGGTCGCGCTGCTACGTCCCTGTTCTTGAGAGTCCTCGGCTATGAATCCGATCTAGCGTCATCATCCTCAATATCGTCCAATAGTGAGTCATCAGGCGGCGCAGTAATATCATCGGGCGTTTCCAGCGTAATGCGCCCCAGAGCGCCACTACGGAACTCGGTAAGGATCATTTCGGCCGCTTTCTGCTCATCGATGCGTCCGCCAGACAAAACCGCGCCACGACGCTTGGCGATAGCGGCAAACACGTCTTCGGTTTCTCCGATGTATTCTTTTAGCCCAAATCGATCCAGCAAGGCTTGCGGATAGCGTTCGCGCAGGGTATCGACGGCAAACCATGCCACATCGATCTGGTCATAGGCATTGGTCCCAATCGACCCTGCCATCGCTAAACGGTAACCCGAATTCTCGTCATGGACTTTTGGCCACATCAAACCCGGAGTATCGTAAAGAATCATGCCGTTTTGCAGCTCGATGCGCTGCTGGGATTTGGTCACGCCCGGGGTATCCGCCACGTTGGCGATGCGGCGCTTCGCCAAATAGTTCATCAACGTTGATTTGCCCACATTGGGAATACCCAGAATCAGCGCCCGCAACGGCTTCACTTCGCCGGTTCGATGCGGGGCCAGTTTGCTGCACAGGGTGGAAAGCTTGGTCACACCAGCCGCCTTGTTTTCTTCCCCCAACAACATGGCATCCACGCCGGGTTGAGACTTGAACCAATCCAGCCACACCGCGCTCATACGTGGATCAGCCAGATCAGCCTTGTTGAGAATTTTCAATGCAGGACGCTGACGCAACAAGCGCATGCCTTCTATCATCGGGTTACTGCTGGACCACGGCAAACGGGCATCGACGATTTCGATCACCACATCCACCTTGGCCATTGTCTCCGCCACCTGCTTTCGCGCCACATGCATGTGCCCGGGGAACCACTGAATTGCCATGAACTTGCTCCTGTTAAGGAGGCGATTATACTTTAATCCACAAAGCGGCTGTAGAATCAACGGGTTGAATTGTTTAGAATCTCACAGAAAAGTGGCAATTTTATTTTTTAATTTCCAGAACGCACAATTACAAGCTGATATTGTTAATTAATTACAAATATAATTTTTCAATTATCGATTTAGATATTCAATATTTAATCTTATTTCTGACATCCACCCTAGAATTGTTCACTCAAAAAAAGTAACATCAACCCTCATAATAGAAGGATGATTTTCACCATCCTTCCTTCCCGGAATAAAATTTTCTTCTCCAAATTTTTTAATGGCCGCTTCAACAAATTCATCCGATACGTCTTTTTCCAATACATTTATTTTTTTCACGCGCCCATAAATATCGATATATATATCAATTTTAACGTGTCCTTCTGCCCTTCCCAAAGGAACGTTTGGGCTAGGTACTACTATTTCATTTATTGGTTGAGGCCCTGTATCCATATCCTTTGAGGCAAGGTATTCAGCATAGTCGTCTTGTTGCGGTATATCTTCTATCTTTTGATTAGCACCAGTCGGTTTAACTTCCTCACCTATCAATAAATTTTCTTTTTTACTCTCAGGTTGAGATTTACCAAAATTCAAATATACATTTATATTTGAATTTTTTTTACCTGACGGAATAAAATCATCGTTTACATTAATAGTTAATACAAACAAAATCAGCGCATGCAATTCAACCGACGCAATGAATGCATATAGGATGTTTTTTTTCATAGAGAAATGGCCCGAATACATGTGCAATGTAGCCGGGCCATTATTAAATTGAATCAATCAAATATTTCGCGCCACATTGTTCTGCGCGGCTTGTTATATTGGGCTGTTGGTTGCGCAGCATTCTCAACCGTCGGATTACCCGTTGCATTGGTTACAATGACCTTTGGCTTTCCCCCGATCCAGATCACCTTGATACCAGCAGCGAGGGCATTGGTTGAAAGACGGAAACCAATGGCTGAATCTTCCGCCGTCGATAAATTTTCCCCCGTATCTATATCAATGCCGTAAAGCCAGGCATATCCACCCACGTTACAAGCATTGGTATCTGGAACATTAGACGCTACCGTTAACATATTGTATTGCAGGTCCATATCAACATTGACCCGCTCTCCCGGTGAATTACTTCCTGGATTAAGATCAATATACCATCCGCGCTTGGTAGTCCAATCAATATTGGCGCCCGACACGGTTCGAATAAGATTGCCGTTAACCGTAGATTGGGTCATGGTTCTCTGAACCAGCATGTTGCTGGTTCTGGCATCACCGATACCTGTTGTGTTCGTGAGCTTATCCTCAATCGCATAAATTGATTGCTGATCGGTATTGGCCGGGTCTGATAGGCCAAGATAACGACCCGTACCAACCAACACCATATTGTGGGTAATGCCACCACTTATGATATAGGCAAGTACAGGCTTGGTCGTAATTGATTGAGGCGTACCCGAGACGGCAAGGTTGGCCAGCAACATGGCTTCCTTACCAGCGGGTGCATAATTGTCATCAAAATCAAAACGCCAGACGTTGCCGAGCAAATCAGCACCATAGGCCACAGATGCTGTATTGAGCGTCGGATCTGCCACCCAGGCATTGATTTTGCCCAAGCCGCTTGGCGTAGAAACCGAGCCCGCTGTTCCCGTCGTAATTTTATCCAGCACCGTTCCCGTAACTGCGTCAAGCACGTACAAATGGCCGTTGCCATCACCCGTCGCCCCCGTACCGTCCGGCACATTGTTATAGCCCGAAGTTACGAGTACCACCCACTTGCCATCTTTTCTACGGGTAATAACCGGATTGCCAAAGGTATAACCCAGATCCGTTTCCGAGAACTCCCAAAGCCCTTTGGGATTCGCAGGGTCTGTTACATCCAAGGCATAATAACCACGTCCGCCTTTGTTGAACCCCCCCACGATAATGGTGCGCCAATCGGTTGAGGCGCTGCAGGGGCGGTTGCCTGTACCCGTAGTGACCGGATTGACGCAAATATCTGCGACGGTTGGCGTCCCATCCACGTAATATTGATGATTTTGGTCATAGTTCGCACTGGCCATCATGTACATATTGCTCATGATCGCAGTTGGTACATATGCCCAACGTTCCGAACCATCTGAAGCCTTTAATGCGTGCAACATGCCATCATTGGCTGCGACATAAACTGATCCGTCTCTGCTACTGTTGGCAGTCACATAATCTGTATATGTAGCATCGTTCGTGCCATAGCTGAACGGTGGTTTACTCACATACACTGGCGCGGAATTGACGATATCGCCCAGTACATGATCACGCGCCCGTAGCAGTCGATTGACAGCCGTATTCGTATTCTGCATTTCATAGGTGCTCTGACCTCGCAGATACTTGACCATATTGTCTCCCGTGTTCACTACTGTTTTCTGGGCACTGCTGAAACCACTGGTGGTTCCACACTGGGACAATTTAGGTGATGCATCCAGACATGTATTTGTGAAATACCCGCCATAGGCATCCGCACTCAGGTTGGCATAGGTAAAGTCTTTGAGCTTGTTGGTTGCAGTAGCAGCGTTATTGAAATACTTGATGGTACGACCGTCATTTCCTGCTCCGGCAGCAGCAACCTTGCTATCCAGCATGCTCTGCGCAGACCAAATTGGGGTAGAGGAAATGTCCCCCGTGACCGGATCAATCGTCAGTGTTTTGACGTCCCCTACCCATTTCACCGTGGTGTATTGCGCCAAGAAGACATAGTTGTCGCCTGAAACAGGTTCCAGATTCGACGTTGCGGCTGCGGAGGAAGTGCCGGTTCGTGATTGAATCGCCGCCAAGGCATTTGTAACCCCCAAGGCCAAGGAAGAGGGATCGGTCGCAGAAAAATAGGTGCCATGGCCGTTGACCGCAGCATGCCAGAGATCATCCACACGGCCAGGAACGCCCGTTGAGTTGTTCGTATTGGTTGGATCTGGATTGGGCCAGTTGGCCGTGCCATTAAGAATATCGGTGTAGGTGGTTTTCCCGGCGACCAATCCCGCTGTTTCATAGTTGTTCTGGTAATAAATTTGATCGCTGAGACCAAGACCGATAGTAAACGTCGTCATGTGTTGTTGCTGTTGATTATCTTTCGTCGTGCCCAACACATTGTTATCACAAAGATTGCTAAATAAGGTGGTTCCAATGGTATTGCTGCAGTTGTTCAGCGCCGTTGTGCGCAAATCCGTGTTGTAGTAGTAATACGCAATATCCGCCAGCGTATTGCTAATATTCAATGCATCGCGATAGGGCAAGGCAGTTCCCGTCGTTCCCGCCACATAGCCACTAAACGCGCTGGTGGTAAATGTTCTCAACTTTGAATTAGAGCCACTCACTTGAACAAACGTTGCACTCGGGCTAACCGATAAATTCCCTGCCAATGTGGGCGCAACAATGGTGATTACTTTTGAAGCATAGCTTGCGCTGTAGCCCGTAGTCCCGGTGTTGGCATTGATGCTGTTCTTGACGGCATTGCCGAGTGTGTCCCGGTCAGTGGTACATGTTGCCGGAGCCGGTGGATTGCTAAGTAATTCAACACCATTCACTTTTACGCTGGATGCCCTATAACAACCGGTTGTCGTTGTATTGCCACCGATAGTAATCGTGGCTTGGGCAGAAGAAGCGGCAATGGGACCACCGTCAGTATTGCCGACATCCGTTGAATTATCGATCTGTTTCGGGCCGTAGGTTGATTTCTCATTACTCGTATTCCAGTACCCATCAGAAGAAACAATGGTAAAGTTTTGCTGACAGGAATATTGCACGGGGTCCAAACCGCTGATTTGGCCGGCATACATTCGCCCCATGCGTGAAAGCGCACCGCGTGTAGGCGTTCCGCTATTCGGGACAGTATTAAAAAGGTTGGTATACCAGTTTGACCGAACGGTTCCGGAGAAATCATCCACCTTTAATTCGACGTTAGTGCTATTTTGTACCGCCGAACCGGACGTGGCGCCATTCAGGAAAAACAAACCGACCCGGTAACGATCTCCGGACAGGCCAGAAAAAGCCTCTGCCGCCGCGGCTTTCATCATGTTCACCCGGATACGGTAATAGGAGAACCAGTTGGCATAGTTGGTCAGTGCCGCCGCACTGCCATTGGCAACGCCGGGAGCCGCAATGTTGGCTGAGCTGGTAATGGCGGTGTAGCTACTGTCCGCCAGACAACCCGCCGTCGTGCTGCTGGTCGTCGTGTAGTAATACCGGTTGGGAGCAGCAGGACCATTAGGCAGTTGAGAATTTGTGCTTAGATTGGTTGAACCGGTACCCAGATAACCATCACTCTTTGCCGCAGTAAATACCGAATCAGGGAAACGAAGCACGCCATCCGTGTAAGCGGTGCCGTCTGGTTTATATGGTGGTTTATAGGAGAGTGTCGGGTTATATGCCATGCCGTTGAATTGGGGCGACCCGAAGCACCGTGACGTTCGATAGGTATCAAGCCCATTATTGTTATAGGTATCCGGCATATAATCCCAAGCCATCGAGCCGGAATCATCGATCATCATGGCAATATTGGGCTTGATGGATGTTGTGCCACTTGTACCATTGGCCAACGGGGCAGGGGCTAAATCAGCGACAGCGGCCATGCCCGAACCTGTTGTTAGCGCAAGCGCCAAAGCAAACAGGCGGGTCGCAAGGTTGATGCTACCCACATGGGTAATGGTTTTCATGGCGGACTCCTCAAATTAATCGCGGTGCATCAAAAATGCACGTACTGCTCGGTATAGATCACGGTATTGTGTGGGCCCGTGGTTTTTATAAATATCCGGAAAAATGGCACATCGGTTGCACCTGTGCCACACCCTCCACCGTAGGCAACTTCACCTGCGCGCTGGCATTCATTCCCACTAGAACTTTTTACCGTGGGGCCTTTACCATCTGCGCCAAGAACTCGCGCAATCAAGAAGCGCGAGGTATAACCATTGGCCGTTGATGCCGGCGAGGCTTGCAGGCAGGCATTGCAAGTGCCATTGGCAACGCAGTTGCCGCAGTTGTCATCATTCCAGTTGATTTTGGCGCTGCCGGTACAGTCGGAATTTCCGGTGTCGGTGCAATTCCCGGTGGCATCAATTCCCGCAGTCAAATCCTTGGTATACCCTTGCGCAGGGTTACTGGTTTCCAGCGATCCAGAATTAGCCGTGATCCAGGGAATTGCGGTTGTTTCGACTACCCGGTTTGCAGCGCCCACTGCGGCATCGCGAAACGCCAGGTTGCCAACGATCAGCGACCCGGTATCTACCGTGCGAATAATGGCCAACGCCGCCAATGAGAGCGTCAGCACACCAATCAACACAATGAACAGGGATACACCACGCTCTCTGTATAAGAAACGAGTATTGGTTTTCATAACAGGCTCCACCCTAGCTTGACGAACCCATATTCCAGATAGCATTCCGGAACGGGATTGTGGTTTCGTATACCCGGTAACGATAGTATTTCCAATCGTTGGCGCCTGGGTTGTTAGCATTCAAATCGGTGATTTGGCCTCCCGACCAGCAAACACTGGTCGAATTCGGACAAGCTTGGTCGTTGGGCGTCACAATGCTGCTTTCTTTCTGAGCACTACGCGCGACGACGGCAACACGGACAGCCAGAATCTGTTTCCAGCCGGCATTCGTGGTCGGGGTTACATTGTCCCAGGTGTCTACCGATCCATCGCTGTCGGTATCCTTGCCGTACTGAGCCTGCAATTGAACAATTTGCGGATATACCGGTATCAACGTGTTGCTGCTTACAAGTTGGTCCCCATTGGTAATCGCAAATGTGTAGCTCTGCAAACCACTGGCACCCAAATTAAACAGCGTACTGTCTACCGGATAGTGGTATGCAGAGGTTGGGGTTGGGAAAGGGATATCGTTGTATGGACTGCTTCTACTGGTTGTAGGCGTAGTTTGGTCATAGTTCGGCGTGCCTTGATAACGATTGATCAAGTAATTGCCATCGCCCTGCAGCACCCGCAACTTGTTAGGCGGGTTTGTATCATCTACTCGAAATATTGCCCCCTGAACGGGAGAAGTCTCATCCCCAGTCACCTGGAACATACTGCACCATGATTTTCCATTCAAATTCAGGCTGGAAGGGATGGTCGGCGTTGCTGCCAGAAAAGCCGTTTTAAGATCTGCAATTTCAGCTGTAGTTAATGCAACGGGAGAAGGAGGCGCAATGACCAGCATATCGCCCACATTGATACCTAAGGTGGATTTTACTTCCAGCGCTGTTGCAAACGGAGGGGTGTTGGCATTTACATACTCTTTGGCAAGATAAGTGGGTATGGCAACGCCCTTGGTATGACTGCTGGTAAAAGTGATGGTATCGGGCGCGCCAGCGGCACCGTCAACAATGACAACAGGAGCCAAAGAAAAGATATCAACGCGGGTGTTCGCGGCAATAGGATCAGATTTACGACGCACAATGGTACAGCCATAAAGATCTGGTACGGCAGAGATGCCAAACCCGGTGCGAGCCCCTTCCCGAGAAATTTCATACAGCGCCAAACTACCATTGACCATGCTGTCAGTACCGGTGGTCGTAGCACTACGTTGCACCATGCTGAGGTAAAGCATTTGGCCTGTAACAGCAACAACGATCAGGCCGATGAACATGCCTACCATCAATTCGATGAGAGAAAACCCGCTATGTCTCCGGATCGATGCACGCGAAGTGGGACGGAGTAAATGCTTCATTATTTCCAGGCTCCCGATGTTTAATTACATTTCCGAAGGGGTGATAGTGGTGTTGACCACTTGCTGGTTAGCTGTGGTTTCATCAGGCGCACGCCAAGTGACGATAATGGTGACATCGGTACCATTGATGGTGACATTGGAACTGCCGTTTGGTAATTGGCTGGCCACCGCTGCCACCCAGGCTGCACACTTGGTATTGGTGCAGGAATTATCGGTGATGGCATAGTTGTTTAATACTGCAATGGTGGCATTCGTACCAAGATCGGCCCACATCTGCCCCTCCAGCTGATTGGCAAGATAAGCAGCCTCTGATCGATATTTGGATTGTGTCGTCTGCTTTAGCAAAACGGTTTGCAAACCGACCAGCGCCAAAATCCCGAATGACAGAATCAGGATAGAAATCAGTGCTTCCAGCAACACCACGCCTTGCTGCTTAGCGATATACCCGCGATTTTTTCCGTTATTCATGAGTGATCCTTTACTTACAGCCACGTGGATCGGATGAAGGCAGGGCGGGATCGCATAGCAGGATATTCCCGTTGTTAATGGTGATAGCCCGTGCTTTCCCTGTGCTTGTAACCGTTGCCGTGACACGGCTGATCGGATTGGTACAGGTTGGATCAGTCTGTGCTACTTGACCAAAACCATTGAAAGCTACGCAGTTGGCATTGCCTGTACTGGTAATGGTTATACCGGTTGTACCCCCGGTTCCTGCTGCCCTTTGTAAAAATGTGTTGTCACACTGCCCGGAGGGGTCGGTCGTGCCTGCGTCAAGATTGCCATTTGCAGACTGATTTCCCACAATCCAGGTCGGTCCAACAGCAAGTGCGCAATTGTTGTCCAGGGAGGAAACCATCCAGAAGGTAACAGGCTGATTACGCCGGACGGCTTCCATCTGTGCCGTTCGGATTCCGTTCTGAATATTTTCCGTAATATTGCGCACTTGCTGGCTTTTCATCCACTCTTGGTAATTGGGCACGGCCATTGCAGTCAATATTCCCATAACGACTATTGCAATCATCAGCTCAACCAACGTAACACCCCGGCAATATTTCATTACATTGCTCCATTGATTTTCAGCACTCGTTACCCTTGGTTAACCAGCAATTCGTAGGCAACCCTGTTTTTTGTGCGTTGGTTGAAGGGTCAATGAATGCAGTGGTTTGTTGCTGATTTTGTTCATTTTGGGTGTAGGTAAATCCAACCATCCCGCCAGTGCCTGTTGCTGTTAACAAATAACTTTGATCATCCGCACTTGAACCCCACGAGCATGTGACGCTAAAAGAATCAACTGTCGGCATACTAATGCTTGCGGGACAGGCGTTGGCCACCGTGCCGTAATTCCGGTTATTCTGATAGTACTGCTCAAGCGAAAAGCGCTGACTCGCAAGTGCTGAAATCGCCCCTTGTATTTTGGCTCGACGAACATAACTGGTGTAGTTTGGGTAAGCAATTGCTGCCAACAACCCAATAATGGCAACAACGATCATTACCTCCATCACAGTAAATCCTTGCTGCTTCATGTTCAAACTCCTTCTTTAGGATGTAAGTTAACACCGGGCATTTGTCTTCAGCCAACACTATCCGATGATCGACCCTTTTGAGGGGCTGGATGGCGGATTAAATGAATTATCTGGTATTCGTATAATTATTTTGAGTGGTATTGGGTCGCTAGAACCACCGAGCAAATAGATAGTGTTTCTTCAATTACAGCTCGTTCATGACTAGCCGATACAAATCCCGCCTCAAACGCCGAAGGCGCCAGATAGATTCCCGCATTAAGCATGCCATGAAAAAAGGCGTTGAACCGCCTGCGATCATTTTGCATTACATCGGCATAGTTATACGGTATCTGATCGGCAAAATAGATCCCGAACATGCCGCCTACGCTCTGGGCGCAAAGCGGGATGTGCAATTCTTGGCCAATAGCGTTGAAACCATCCGTGAGTTGGCGGGTTTTGTTGCTCAAGCCTTCAAAGAATCCGGGTTTGCTTATTTCATGGAGTGTTGCCAATCCTGCAGCAACAGCAACGGGGTTACCGGATAGGGTGCCGGCCTGATAGACGGGCCCGAGCGGGGCCAGTTTGGCCATGATGTCGGCACGGCCACCGAACGCGGCGAGCGGCATACCGCCACCGATCACTTTGCCCAGCGTGGTCAGGTCTGGCGTGATGCCGTGCAGGCCTTGCGCACAGCTCAGCCCGACGCGGAAGCCGGTCATCACTTCGTCGTAGATCAGCAGCGCGCCGTGTTGTTGGGTTAACTGCCGCATGGCGCAGATGAATTCTGGCGCAGCCTGTACCAGATTCATGTTTCCGGCGACTGGTTCGACGATGATCGCGGCAATTTCGCTACCGTTGGCCGCAAATAATGCTTCCAGCGCGGGAACGTCGTTGTAGGGCAACACCAGGGTGTCGCTGGCCACTGCATCTGGGACTCCAGCGGAGGAGGGATTGCCAAAAGTCAGCAACCCAGAGCCGGCTTTGACCAATAAGCTATCGGCATGTCCGTGATAGCACCCTTCAAATTTCACCAGCTTGTTGCGCCCGGTAAAACCACGTGCAAGTCGAATCGCGCTCATGGTGGCTTCAGTACCACTGGAAACCAAGCGGACTTGCTCGATACTCGGGAGCATTTCGCACAACAAATCGGCCAGATCGATTTCTGCTTCGGTCGGCGCACCAAAACTCAGGCCATTACGCGCGGCACGTTCCACGGCTTCGATCACTGCGGGATGGGCGTGCCCTAGAATCAACGGGCCCCAGGAGCCAACGTAATCGATATAGCGCTTGCCATCTGCATCCCAGACATAAGGCCCCTCACCACGAACCATAAAGCGAGGCGTGCCGCCAACGGAGCCAAAGGCTCGGACCGGGGAATTTACCCCACCAGGAATATGTCGCTGGGCGCGCAGAAAGAGGGTTTCGTTTTTTGTCATCACGGTGTTCCGGTTTTTATTTTGTGTTTTCGAACTCTTACCCAAGGGTACTGGTTCAATCTGTTCTAGCGAGTGATTTATCCGAAAGTGAAAGCCATGCTTACCAGCTTGAATAAGGCTTTTGCGAAAGCACGCTGTTGTAATAGCGAATATCCCCCGTCACTTCCTCTCCAACCCAATCTGGTTTATCAAATACCGTATTGACGGTTGGCAACTCTATCTCAGCCACAACCAATCCTGTATTTTCACCATGAAATTCATCAATTTCCCAGATAAATCCGGCATATTCAGCCAAATTCCTGGTTTTATCCATCACGGCCGGGCAGAGTTTTAGCAGTTCCAGCGCATCCGCAACAGGAATGGAATATTCAAATTCAGCACGACTAATTCCATCCTCCGTGCTTTTGCTTTTTATTGTGAGGTACCCAGCATCGCCGCGTATTCGTACGCGTACCGTAGGATCGGTTGCAAGATAGCCTTGCGCAATACGCGTAGACTGGCTGATCTTCCCACGCCAACTATCGTTGGCCAGCAAGAATTTTCGTTCGATTTCGGTGGCCATTCAAAGAACCCACTTTATGTACAGAAGCCATAGCGTAAAGATGAAAGGGCCTACAAGACAAGTAGAATTCTTGTCGATACCTTTGTTACCCAGAGGCTAACAACGTCTGGATTTTCAATCGTATCGATTTCATCTTGAACCGCTTGATCTCTGCGTACGGTGGACCGGTAGGGTAGAATTCTGATTCTAAACTATTTGAAAAAGATTCTTGGTATGCGTAATAACCCCCCCGTAGTTCTGGTTTTTGCTGGAAATGATCCTTCCGGTGGCGCCGGGCTCGCCGCAGATATTCTGACGCTTTCTTCACTGGGTTGCCATGTACTTCCGGTCGTCACTGCAATTACGATTCAGGATACTGCCGGCGTCCAGGAATTCATGCCCGTGGAGGCAGAGTGGCTGGATGATCAGGCTCGTCTTGTCCTGGAAGATATGCATGTCGATGCCATCAAGGTCGGCATGATTGGTAGTGTAGAAAACCTCGTCGTAATTGCTGGCATTGCTTCCGATTACCCACATATCCCATTAATTCTTGATCCAGTTCTGGCCAGCGGTCAGGGCGATGCTCTTTCAGAAGATGAGCTGGTCAATGCCATGCGCGAATTACTGCTGCCACATACGTTAATCGTGACACCCAATAGCGTCGAGGCACGACATATCGCCTCAGATGATCCTGACGAGCAAGCCGATCTTCCGCTTGATATTGCTGCCGCCCGCTTGATTCAGTGTGGCTGCCAATACGTTCTGATCACTGGAACTCATGAAAATACGTCACAAGTGATCAACACGCTATATACCGAACAAGGTCGGGCAGGGAGCGAAAATTACTCCCGTTTACCAGGTAGCTATCATGGTTCAGGTTGTACGCTAGCTGCCGCCTTGGCTGGGGCTATTGCCAATGGCAGTGATATTCCGACGGCAGTGAAGGATGCTCAGGAATACACTTGGCAAGCTTTGTCTAATGGATATCGACCAGGAATGGGGCAGTTCATTCCTGACAGACTATTCTGGGCTCGATCCAAAGATGAAGACAAGTTGCAATGATCCCTGGCTTGTATCCCATTACACCTGATTTGCCTGGTACTTCGTCACAGCGAGAAACAGTTGCGCACGCAGTGGGAAATGAAATGATGCTCATATTTTACAATATTGGACATACTGGCCGATTTCCGCCTCGGTCCATGAACAAACCTAGGTCATGCGTGGGTTGACTTTTAAAGCTGGAGTATGCCTGATCATCAATGAGGATTTGGATCTAGCCATAATGGTGCAGACTGATGAGATTCATCAGTGAGGGAAGGATGGTGATTTGTCTTTGACCCGTGCAAGAATGCAGTAGCGCATATTTTTGGTGCCGTGCTATAACGATCTCACTCTTGCACGGACACAACCATCGCGGCTGGTGCTAATCATGCGGCATTTGGTGCGATTGTTTCCTTCTGGAACAAAACCCCTTGCACGACGCGCCAGTCTGGAACTTATCACAATGGCGCGTGCCGAATTCAATGTGCACATTGTCGCCATCGGTGGCATTACCCTGCTCAATGCAGCTGAAGTCCTTGCTGCAGGGACCAATAGCATTGCCGTCATTACCGCACTTTTTGATTCTCCCAATGCGAGTAAAAACAACCATGATATTTGATCATTTGTTTCACGTGAAACAGCAATCTTGACCCTTCAGGAGAAGTTCACATGAGCATGACGTATCGTCAAGCCACGGTTTCAGCGTTTGTTCGAGCACTAACGAATCTTGCTGGTATTCTGGATAAAGGTGCCGAATATGCACATGCGAAAAAAATAGATGAAAATATCCTGCTGAATTCCCGATTATATCCAGATATGTACCCATTGCTTAAACAAGTGCAAGTTGCCACAGATATGTCCAAGTTCTGTGTGGCACGTCTAACCGGCGAAGAAGCTCCAAGATTCCCCGATGATGAAAGCAATTTTGCGCAGCTGAAAGAGCGTATCGCCAGCACCATTGCTTTTATTGCCGGGATCTCCGAAGCTGCTTTTGTGGGATCTGCCGATAGGGAAATCATCCTTCCCTGGATGCCAGACAAACCCATGAAGGGGGAATTCTATGTGCTGCATTTTGCCCAGCCCAATGTTTATTTCCATCTGACCATGGCCTATGCCATCCTGCGCCACAATGGCGTACCGCTTGGGAAAATGGATTTCATCGGACCAATTTAAGCGACAAATATTTAAAGCTAAAGGCCGCTCAATAAATGAACGGCCTTTTGTCTTTCTAGCGATTATCAGAAACCGGGAAACTTCAATCCAGCATTGATTGGCTTGCCCTTCCGGGCACGTTTGCCAACATATGGCGCCATTTCATTAGCATCCAATACCAGCTCAATTGCCTTTCCACCTCTCCCGGTACCGGACAGCTTGAGCGTTTCACCATCACAAATAGTGATCGCAGAAAGCTGATCTTTATCATCCAGGGCCATGGTAATCACGCCCTTGCCACCACCGGTTAACTGCTTGAATTCGCCAAGAGGAAAAAGATGCAGCTTCCCAGACTTGGCCAGACAGGCGACCACCGACGTTTCACGTGGAACAAAAGAGGATATCTTGAGCAGAGCTTCATTTTCATCCAGTGTGATAAAGCTTTTCCCTGCTTTCTGTCGCGATAGCAGGTTTTCAAACTGACAAGTGAAGCCATAACCTGTGGAGTTGGCAATTACCATCCAATCCTGTGGCTTGGCACTGAACATTTGGATAATTCGTGTTTTGGCAACAATATCCACCAAAGTGGTCACCGGCACGCCATCGCCACGCCCACCCGGCACAGCTGAGGCCGCGATGGTATACACCCGACCATCACTACCGAACATGGCCACTTGATCGACAGTGCGGCATTCGATAGCCGTCAGCAATTTGTCGCCATCCTTGAAAACCTGAGTTTGCAGATCGATGCCATGTCCCAGACGGCTACGAATCCATCCTTTGTCAGACAGGATAAGTGTAGTGGGTTCATCAACCACAGTGACTTCCATTACGGCTTTTTCTGCTTCTTCGATCAAGGTGCGGCGCGGATCGGCAAATTTTTTACGGTCTGCTTCAATTTCCTTAATGATCAGTTTCTGCATTACCGCGCTATTACTGAGCAGATGTTCCAGCTCTTCCTTCTCACTCTTTAGTGCCGCCAATTCCTGCTCGAGCTTAATACCTTCCAGGCGGGCCAGCTGGCGTAAGCGGATTTCCAGAATATCTTCTGCTTGTCGGTCGCTCAAATTAAAGCGTTCGATCAGTGCGATTTTCGGATCATCCGATTCACGGATGATCCGAATCACTTCATCAATGTTCAGGAAGACAATCAAACGACCTTCTAGAATGTGGATACGGTCATTGACCTGCCCCAGACGATGTTCAGTACGTCGTGTGACCGTAATAAAACGAAAATCTATCCACTCCGACAGAATAGTTTTCAATGATTTTTGCGCAGGGCGGCCATCACGGCCAATAGTCACCATATTAAGCGACAGACTGGTTTCCAGCGAAGTGTGGGCCAACAGTAACGCCATCAATTCATCTGGATTTTGGCGCGAGGATTTTGGTTCAAAAACCAGTCGAACAGCACAATCCCTGCCAGATTCATCGCGCACCCGATCCAAAACAGAAAGCATCAATTGCTTGGTTTGCAATTGTTCCTGGGCAAGTGCCTTCTTTCCTTTCTTGACCTTCGGATTGGTCAATTCTTCGATCTCTTCCAGGACTTTCTGAGTTGAGGTGCCGTGCGGCAACTCGGTAATGATCAACTGCCATTGGCCGCGAGCCAATTCTTCTTTTTCCCAACGGGCGCGTACTTTCAGTGAACCACGACCAGTTTCGTAGGCCATCTGGATATCACGTTGGGCGGAAATGATTTGCCCCCCACCGGGCAAATCAGGTCCTGGCATATAGGTTAAGAGTTCATTGCCCGAAAGATTCGGATTCTTGATCAACGCCACCGTTGCTTCTGCCACTTCACTTAGGTTATGCGATGGGATCTCGGTGGCCATGCCAACGGCTATCCCAGAGGCGCCATTGAGCAGCAGGACAGGTAACCGCGCAGGCAGCAATACCGGTTCCTGGAATGCCCCATCGTAGTTCGGAATGAAGTCTGTTGTGCCACGGTCAATTTCGGAAAGTAACAGTTCAGCAATCGGAGTCAGACGAGCCTCGGTATACCGATAAGCAGCTGCACCATCGCCATCGCGCGAGCCAAAATTACCGTGGCCGTCGATCAACGGATAACGCAGTGAGAAATCCTGCGCAATACGAACCAAAGCATCGTAGGCCGATTGGTCACCGTGCGGGTGATACTTACCCAGAACATCGCCGACTATCCGTGCACATTTCATGGGCTTGGCGCCAGAAACCAGGCCAAGTCCATGCATGGCAAAAAGAATACGACGTTGAACCGGTTTTTGCCCGTCTTCGACCTGTGGCAGAGCCCGACTCTTGACTACGCTCATCGCATACTCGAGATAACTTTTTTCAGCGTACAGACCAAGTTGGGCAGATTCGCCGTCATCGCCTTCCGTAGACGCCAACGCTTGGACATAACGGAGATTGCCGCCAGCATCGCTATTGACCGTGGGCGATTCTTCAATAATCAGATCAAGTTCTTGAGTCATGTTTCACGTGAAACCATCAGATAGGGTGAATGAAATACACCCGGAATTAACAGGTTTGGGCAAACAATGTCGCCCCTGAGCAGAGTTCGCGCAATGCATCTTCGGGCTCTGTTTCAAAACTCACACCCGTGGCACAATCCCAAAGCATCAAATTCAGCGGCACCCCGAAATTTTCAACAGCCAGTCCATCCTGATCCAGCCAATGATCGTTCACTCGTGCACAGGACAGACGGTCAATAATTTCGCTTGAGGCGTTGCAATCAGGCAACCACAACCAAACCGGCTTGCCAAGGGCATGAGCAAAACCCACTTCAAAGGCAGTACCAGAATCGGGCTCGCAACTGGATCGAAATGCTCGCAGATCGGCGAAGATCATGTCAGATTGCCTAATTAAGGCGCAATTATTGGCGAAGATCCAGTGGCGCTGCTCTGTGGTGCTCTGCAGATTGGCAGGAAGCTCACCATCTAGAGGATACAAGCCTTCGAGACCATTTTTGTTACACGCCACTTTGAGGCGCTCGCCCCATGCCTTGCAATCCGGGCGAAAAACGCCTGGCCCGGCGAGATAAATTTTCATCACTGCAACCTTGGATCCAACAGCATTGCGTTAAATATCCGCGTCCACTTCATTGCCACGTGCTTCTAGCCATGCTCGGCGACGACTCGCCTCCGTTTTTCCCATCAGCATGTGCATGACATCACGGGTATTGTTGCTGACATCCTGCGGAATGGTCACGCGCAGCATGCGTCGGGTTTCGGGATTCATCGTGGTATCAAAAAGTTGCTCGGCATTCATTTCCCCGAGCCCTTTGAAGCGACTGATACCCCATGCACCCTCTCTAATTTTTTCTGAACGTAATTTATCCAGAATAGCCGTGAGTTCGCCCTCGTCCAGCGCATAGAATTTCCGTGGCGGTTTGTTCTTACCACTGCCAGCAACATCCACGCGATATAGCGGCGGCTGGGCCACATGAATATGCCCACTGGTCACTAATTGGGGAAAGTGGCGATAAAACAGCGTGAGTAAAAGAACCTGAATGTGCGAGCCATCGACATCCGCATCGGACATGATAATGATCTTGCCATAACGCAGACCCGTGAGATCTGCAGTTTCGTTGGGTTTATGTGGATCAACTCCAATCGCTACTGCAATATCGTGTACTTCATTGTTGGCAAAAATCTGGTCGCGATCGACTTCCCAGGTATTAAGCACCTTGCCGCGCAGCGGCAAAATGGCCTGAAAATCCTTGTCCCGACCGAGTTTGGCAGAGCCACCGGCCGAGTCACCTTCCACAAGAAACAATTCGCAGCGCTCGGATTCATCACTCGCACAATCCGTCAGTTTCCCTGGCAATACCGCGACGCCGGAAGAT